>NZ_NPJE01000050.1:0-42185 GCF_002251205.1 Prevotella sp. P3-92
TACCTCTTCGACAGACCGATTCTACCTTTTTACAACAAAGGTACGAAACTGTCTTTAGCAATCATAGTTTTACCTTGATTATTTAACATTTATGCGACTGCGTCGCATTCTTCTGCAAACTTAGAGTGCAATCCGTGTGCGTGTTTAATAATTTTAAGTGAAATTATCTATATTAGCGTTAAATATAATTAAATCTCTATGCATAATGTGCCAAAACTCTTGCATTCCGGGGGTGCCATGTTGTATATTTGTATTTCAAGCCGAGGATGATTTCAAAAAACAAGAAAGAAACCTTCAAACCAAAAAGTCAAATAAATAATTTACAACCAAAATGCTGTTTATATTTACAAAACAAGTAATTCAACACACTATCTGGTCCCGACAGAGAGACAAGGGTTTCCCGTTCGCTTCTCGTTCGGTTCCCGTTGACTTCTCGTTAGGTCCTCGTTCGTCTCTCGTTCGTCTCTCGTTCGTTATTCGTTAGTCTATCGAAGACCTATCGAGAACCGAACGAGGAACAAGCAAAAAACGAACGAAAGAGCAACGAATGTCGATCGAGATGCCGACGAGAAACTATCGGCAACTCGACGATTTGCCACCGTCATGGCTGGTAGAATACCCTTCTGCAACCCCAAAACAGCATACTGCCCCTTACCCTACTTCTTCCGAGGCAGAAAGCAGCACTTTCAGCCCCACTTAGGGCATTCTCATGGCGAATCAAGCCTTTTCCACCCATTCTGCACATTCCACCCACCACGAAAGCCCCTCACAGGCTTTAAAAACATCTCGCCACCATACTGTCCAACAACCACCAAAGACACACCCTACCCGTCCTAAACAACCCCTCACCAGCACCTAAACACAAACCTTCACGGCCTCAATAGTAGGCCTAACACCCTGTTTTCGTAAAGTCAGAGAGCAGAATTAAGTGCACTTGAGCTCTGATTTGGCAAGAAAATGTACCATAAAATGAAACCATCACCCAAAACCACACAAAGACCCTCATCCCCATCATTTTGCCAAACACAAGAATATTACTTTACAATGATATCACGTTGCACATCCTATAACTTTACATTATGGCGAACAATCATAGGGATTACTGATTCCGCTGATTTCCATTTCTTGATGATAGCGTTCCATTACATGGCACCTTTTCTCGCCATGGCAGAACTAAAGCGAGCTTAACTTCGTTGACTTTCCTCACGTTCGGAAAACTTCAAGCGAGCTTGATTTTTCGCTCACTTAATCGGAAAGTTTAATTCTGCTCATCTGGCTTAACGAAAACGTTCCATTTCATGGCACATTTTCTCGCCATGGCAGAACTCGAACGAGTTCGCTTCTGCTCATTTGGCTTAACGAAAACGTTGGTATTTCCAAGGCAGTTTGGAGTCAACTTCACGCCAATGCTTTTGTCCTTTCTGGTCTTGATTACAATTTTATACTAGATTTGGTTGGTTTCGTCCATTTGCATGCCTCTATGTTGATAGAGGCAAAGACAACCTATAGCCATGACTGATAGATTAAGGAAAACAAAGTACGTAAGCAAGCGTTTCTGCTTGGCGCACTTAATAATCACGCCCCAACGATATTTGAGCCAGTTTATTAAAGATGGTGGTTTCTGACATCGTCTTGCAGAGAAACAAGTTTCTTTCGATATATCGTCAACTAAGTATTATAGTAACAACAGAACTCAGAAAAGTCGCCAAGGTTTTAATTTGTGTCTAAGGACATTATACTTCGACGTCGGGATGAAATTCCACCACCTCTCCTTTGGCAAGTGATGCTGGTACATCAACAAGGCGCTGGTTGCTGCTTCCACGAAAAAGGAGGTCTTCGTCGCGCAAGGATTTCACAAAGGGACCATCAACCAAAACGTCTATTTCATCGAGCAACTGCCGATAACGCGGTATCTTCACGATGGCCTCAAAAGTAAAACCGGTATAACACCAAATGGTCTTTTGAGTCTGGCTACGAATGGCACGAGCCAACTCGGTAAAGCCTTCTGCCTGATACATGGGGTCACCTCCTGAGAATGTTACGTTGGCATAAGGGTCGGCTACAATGATTTTCATCACCTCGTCAGTGGTCATCGGATGTCCACCTCCTGGATTCCAGGACTGAGGATTGTGACAACCAGGACATTCGTGATGACAACCGGCACAATAGATAGAGGTCCGGAAACCCGGACCATCTACCATTGTGTCTTCTATGATATCAAGTACTTGTATCATGGAGTGATTGACTGTTTGTTTCGTAGAAATCAATCCAACAATTATGTTGCTGATGGATTATTTCTCGTCGAAAAGATTCTGCTGTTGCGAACCTTCGATATGGGTCACACGATCATTCAACTCGCATAGTTTGCCGTGATTCCAACGATCGGTGGTTCCTACGAGATAACCGGTGATGCGCTGCAACTTATCAATATGCTTGCTACCGCACTTAGGACATACTTCCAGGTGTGAATCGGCATTCTCATATCCGCAGTCCATGCAACGGTTACGATTGTGGTTCACTGAGCCGTAACCCATATTCAACTGGTCCATCATATCTACAACATTCATGATAACCTGTGGGTTGTGGGTGGCATCACCGTCGATTTCAACATAGAAGATGTGACCACCACGAGTCATTTCGTGGTATGGAGCCTCTACTTCTGCTTTGTGACGGGCTGAACATTTGTAATAAACGGGCACGTGGTTAGAATTGGTATAATAATCACGATCGGTCACACCGGGGATTGATCCGAACTCAGCGCGGTCCTTCTTGGTGAATTTACCACTAAGACCTTCAGCAGGAGTAGCAAGAACAGAGTAGTTGTGCTGATAGCGCTCAGAGAAATCATTGACGCGGTCGCGCATGTAACCCACAATCTTCAGACCCAGTTTCTGAGACTCTTCGCTCTCGCCATGATGCTTTCCTGTCAGTGCTACAAGACATTCTGCCAAGCCGATGAAACCAATACCAAGGGTGCCTTGGTTGATGACGCTCTCAATAGTATCATCAGAATTCAGTTTGTCTGCACCAATCCAAAGACTCTTCATCAACAGTGGGAACTGTTTAACAAAAGCGGTTTTCTGGAACTGATAACGCTCATCGAGTTGCTTAGCAGCTATTTCCAACTCTTCATCGAGTTTTGCTAAGAACTTGGCGATACGAGCCTCCTGATCTTTCACATCCATACATTCGATGGCAATACGCACGATATTGATGGTTGAGAACGACAAATTACCACGACCAACAGAGGTCTTTGGACCGAAACGGTTCTCGAATACACGAGTGCGGCAGCCCATAGTGGCAACCTCGTTCATATAGCGTTTGGGATCGTCGGCACGCCATGCATCACTTTGGTTAAAGGTAGCATCGAGGTTGAGGAAGTTGGGGAAGAAACGACGAGCGGTCACTTTACATGCCAGCTGATACAAATCGTAGTTAGGATCTTGTGGCAGATAGTTGACACCACGCTTCTTTTTCCATATCTGGATTGGGAAGATGGCAGTCTCGCCATTACCCACACCCTGATAAGTAGAGTTGAGCAATTCACGCATGATGCAACGACCTTCAGCCGAAGTATCGGTTCCATAGTTGATACTTGAGAACACAACCTGATTACCACCACGTGAGTGAATGGTGTTCATGTTGTGAATAAAAGCTTCCATAGCCTGATGTACGCGACTGACAGTTTTGTTGATAGCATGCTGACGCACACGGTCTTTACCCTTCAAACCATCAAGATCCTGCTTTAGATAGTCAATCAGCGGCTCATGATACAGGTCTGCAAAACTCTCACCATACAAATCTTCGAGCGCTTTCAGTTCCTCTATATACGATAGGCGTACGTAGGGAGCCAAATAGAAATCGAAGGCAGGAATAGCCTGTCCGCCATGCATTTCGTTTTGTGCACATTCCAGAGAGATACAAGCCAGTACGGCAGCAGTCTCAATGCGCTTAGCAGGACGGCTGGCACCATGTCCGGCAACAAAACCTTTAGTGAGAATATTGTCGAGAGGATGCTGACAGCAGGTGAGGGACTTCGTAGGATAGTAGTCCTTGTCGTGGATGTGCAGATAGTTGTGCTCCACGGCATCGCGGCTCTCAGGTGAGAGCAAATAGTCATCGACAAAGGGTTTAGTGGTTTCAGATGCAAACTTCATCATCATACCGGCAGGGGTGTCGGCATTCATATTGGCATTTTCACGTGTCACGTCGTTGTTCTTGATGTTGACAATATCAAGGAACACGTCGCGAGTCTTAGCCTTACGGGCAATGGAACGTTGGTTGCGATAGGCAATGTAGCGCTGTGCAACATCCTTTCTCGAACTCTTCATAAGCTCCATTTCTACCGAGTCCTGAATCTGCTCTACCGTCATCTGAGCACTGCCACGTGCGGCAATGCGGTCTGTAATAGTCTGTAGAAGGCTATCATCTTCACCTTTCTCTGTACTGATCATAGCCTTGCGAATAGCGGCCATAATCTTTTGCTCGTTAAATCCCACGACGCGTCCGTCGCGCTTTACTACTGTCTGTATCATGCTTTTATAACTTTTGGAATTATGAATTGGTTATTGGGTTGTTATTTTCCGTTTGCAAAGATACAAATAAATATTATAAGATTTTCGTTTTGGACAACTTTTGTTGTGTTAATAAATGTCAATTCGCTAACACACAATAAGTTATAAAACACAAATGGGAAACTTTTGAAAAAGTCCCCATTTGTAAGTTTTCTAAAAAGAAAACCCTATACTTATACAAGTTGTTTACGATAGCAACGATGCCTACGGTGCTGTCTGGCATCAAGATACTGCCATTGGCTGCGCACATTCTCATTGGTTTCCATCTGTGGCATAGCCTCTGCCCACTTGAAGCCATAGTGTTGAATCTGCTGAATGAGGTCGTCAAAAATGAGCGAATTGGCACCCTTGGCACGATATTCTGGTAGCACGCCGATAAGCAAAAGGTCGGCAGTATCCGTCTTATGCCACTTCAATGCACGCAAAAGATGCCACCAACCGAATGGTAACATACGCCCATCACGCGTTTGGCGAAGTGCTTTAGTAAACGAAGGGAAAGCTATTCCGAATCCTATCATTCGATGATCAGGAGTGTTCCAATCCTCAATACTGGTCACCAATTTCAAGTCCGCAATCTTAATATACTGTTCCACAAGCTGGTCAATCTGCTTCTCTGAGAGTTGGCTGTAACCATAAAGGTCCTTGTAAGTGGCATTGATAATATCAAATACTTCACGTCCTTTACCTCCTTCAACAAGTTCCTTTCTTGTAAATTTATGTATTTGAAGATTGTAGCGCTTGCGTATCATCTGGGCAATTTTATGGAATTTCTCAGGCACCACTTCAGGCACTTTCACCCGATATTCCATATAGTCATTGTCTTTGACAAATCCTTCCAACTGCTCCATATGTTTTATATAATAAGGGTAGTTGTAGTTGATATACATCGTGGCATCTTCATCGAATCCTTCAATCAGCATACCTTCACGATCCATATCAGTAAATCCGAGTGGCCCAGCTATTTCATTCATGCCTTTCTGGCGTCCCCACTGCATGACAGCATCCATCAGTGCACGGCTCACGCAAGCATCATCGATGAAGTCGAACCATCCGAAACGCACCTCCTTGCGGTTCCATCGCTCATTAGCCCGATGGTTGATGATGGCTGCAACGCGTCCCACAACCTTCCCGTCTCGCATAGCAAGATAGTATTCCGCCTCGCAACATTCGAACGCCGTATTACAGTCATGTCGCAAAGTATTCATCTCTTCGGAATAAAGAAACGGAACAGCCTGCTTACACTCACGATACATCTCGTAGTAAAACTGCACAAACTGTTTCAATTCCTGACGTGTGGTTACTTTCTTTATTTCTATATTAGTCATCATCGCCTTATGCTTAGTAGTAGATTCGATAGTACCCCGACCGAGAATCGAACTCGGAACTAAGCTTTAGGAGAGCCTTGTTATATCCATTTAACTATCAGGGCAGCCGAAATGCGACCACAAAGGTACGAAATATAATTGTAATATGATTATTTTTGAGTACCTTTGTAGCATATTTCTAATACAAATATTGATATTATGGGAAAATTAGTCATCAACTCGTATGACGAGTTTGCCGCCCATCTGGGCGAGGAATTAGGTGCTTCCGATTGGTTGCAAGTAGATCAAGATCGCATCAATCTCTTTGCTGATGCTACACTCGACCACCAGTGGATACACGTGGACGTAAAGCGCGCAAAAGAGGAGAGTCCTTACAAGAGCACCATTGCTCATGGTTACTTGACGTTAAGTCTGTTGCCATACATGTGGGATCAGATTATTGAAGTCAACAATATCAAGATGTTGGTCAACTACGGCATGACTGACATGCGCTTCGGCCAACCTGTTATCACCGGCAGTCGCGTGCGCCTTGTCACTACTCTTCATGCTATTCAAAACCTTCGCGGTATCTGTAAGGCTGAAATTAAGTTCAAGATTGAAATTGAGGGACAACGCAAACCAGCCCTTGAGGGTATTGCTGCCTTCCTTTATTATTTCGAGTAAAGTTCTCTATCAACTGCGGAAAGAAACCGCACTATCCCATACATCAGACGTACTCATTCTATTCGAGTGACGTTCTCGACAAAGACGGTTGTAGTGGTTTCGAAACTAAGATATCAGTTCTCGTTCGACCTTCTTTCCTATTGATGAATTGAAAAAGCGAGCCCGTTTCCATGTGGAAGCGGGCTCGCTATATATATTAATAAGGTGTATCCTTATGCTTTTGCTTCTCCGGCATTATCTTCACGGATGGTCTTACCCATTACAAGGAATGCAGTAGGAGCAGCTATGAAGATAGACGATAGCGTTCCGAAGATTACACCCAGCAACATTGCGAATGAGAATGAACGGATACTGTCGCCTCCGAGAACGAAGATACACAGCAATACGATCAATGTAGTCACAGAGGTGTTGATGGTACGGGCCAGTGTCTGGTTGAGCGAACCATTAAACAATGACTGCAAATCGCGCTTTGCATAGAGGCTGTGGTTCTCACGTACACGGTCGAATACCACCACCTTATCGTTGATAGAGTAACCGATAACGGTCAGGATAGCACCGATGAAGGTTTGGTCAATCTCCAACGACATGGGGAGAATGCCCCAGCATACCGAGTACATTCCTATAACGATAAGGGCATCGAGTGCCAATGCTACAGTAGCACCTACAGAGTAAGCGAGGTTGCGGAAACGCAGCAAGATGTAGAGGAAGATGGCAATCAAGGCGATGAATACGGAGATGATAGCACCGTGAGTAATATCCTTAGCAACAGAAGGACCAACCTTTGATGAGCTAATGATAGAACCACCCTTGCGGATATCCGGGTTCTTAAAGTCTTCAACGCTCTCCTGACTAACCAGTCCTGCCTTCTTCAATGAGTTATAAAGAATAGTTTCAGCCTTGTCGTCCACCTGAGGATTGTTTGATTCGATATCCCAGTTGGTAGAAACACGAACTGTCTTTCCATCAGTACCGAGTGCGATAACGCTGGTGTTTGCCTCTTTGCCTGCGTTCTCACCAACGGTGTTGACGAATGCGCCAGCCAATGTAGTGCGTACCTGCTCAACAGGTACAGACTTGTCGAGTGTTACCACGTAGTTTCGACCACCGGTGAAGTCGATACTCTTGCTAAGTCCGCGAACAGCGAAGCTTATGCAGAACAGAACTGCCACAACAGCCCAGATGGTGAATGACTTCTTATATGCACCCATGAAGTTGAACTTGGTATTCTGCATCATGTTGCGTGAATAAGCGGTGGTGAAAGTGAGATTCTGCCACTTATCCTTCTTCATCTTGCCGTCATAAACCAGACGTGTCATGAATACAGCGGTGAAGAATGATACACAGATACCGATGATCAAAGTAGTAGCGAAGCCTCTAATAGGACCTGTTCCGAATACGTAGAGGATGATACCAGTAATCAACGAAGTGAAGTTAGAGTCGAAGATGGCCGAGAAGGCATTCGAGTAACCGAGGTTGAGTGCTTCTTTCACGGTATGTCCCTTGCGGAGTTCTTCCTTCGTACGCTCATAGATAAGCACGTTGGCATCCACAGCAGTACCCAATGTGAGCACGATACCGGCAATACCCGGCATGGTCAGGGCAGCTTGGAATGACGTCAAGATACCAAGTGTGAAGAAGAGGTTGAAGAGCAATGCAATATTTGCGAGCATTCCAGGAATGAATCCATAGAGCATTACCATATAAATCATCAGCAGTACGAAAGCTACAACGAATGAGATAGCGCCCTGCTGAATAGACTGTGCACCGAGTGAAGGACCTACAACCTCTTCCTGTACGATACGTGTAGGAGCAGGCATTTTACCTGAGTTGAGGGTGTTGGCAAGGTCTTTAGTATCTTCAATAGTGAAGTTACCAGTGATAGAAGAGTTACCACCGTCAATCTGTGTAAGGATACGCGGTGCGCTATATACGGCATCGTCAAGTACGATGGCAACAGCACGACCGATATTCTGCTTGGTAATCTGTGACCAGCGGCGTGCACCGTCAGAGTTCATCTGCATAGAAACCGATGGGTGACCCATCTGGTCGAACTCATCTTTAGCCCCGGTGATAACGTCACCTTCCAGTGGAGCGCGTCCGTTTGGCTCAGTCACTTTCAATGCGTAGAGAGCGAAGATATCACCACGAGTATTCTGTCCACCAAAGTCTTCAGCTTTAGCACCCCAACGGAGTTTGCACTCAGCAGGCAACACTTGGTTGGCAATATCAGAATAGATAATCTTGTTGACCTCTGCAGTATCGCGTGCATTAGCGTAACCTACGATGGCAAGACCATCACCCTGCATGGGCTGGAGTACAGAGAAGAGTGGGTTCTGCTTCTTTGCAGCAGCAATAGCCTTTGCTTCTTCTTTGCTTGCATTAGCTTTTCCAGCATTGAGCTTTGCAGCCAAATCGTTGGTTGCGGCCTTTGCATTTGCAGTAGTATCGGTAGCTGTTGTGTCGGCTTCTGCCTCAGCAGCACCACCTGTTACGGCATATTTCTGATTGAGCTGGCTCAGCAATGGTACGATTTCCTTGGTGTTGTAGGTCTCCCAGAACTCCAAGTTTGCACTACCTTGCAACAATTTGCGCACGCGCTCTGGCTCTTTGATACCAGGCATTTCAACCATGATTCGTCCGCTTTGTCCTTCCAGTTTCTGGATGTTAGGCTGTACCACGCCGAATTTATCGATACGGTTGCGTACCACATTGAATGAGTTGTCCACAGCAGACTGCACTTCAGTGCGCAGTGCGCGTTCAACTTCAGCATCGCTGCTGCTGGTGCTCACTTTGCCTTTCATCTGCTGTGTAGCAAAGATGGCTGCGAGTGGACGACCGTTTCCTTCTTTTTTCCAATGTTTCACGAAGAGTGTTATAAAGTCTTCCTGACTTGTTTCCTCTTCTTTTTTAGCTTCTTCCATGGCCTTTTTGTAGGCAACGTCTGTCTTGTGGTCAGCGAGTACGTCAACAACGTCTGGCACTGAAACCTCAAGAATCACGTTCATACCGCCCTTCAGGTCAAGTCCGAGGCCGATTTCCATTTCGCGGCACTGCTTAAAAGAGTAGATTCCGCAGTACACTTTCTCGTTCATGATAGAGTCGAGATACTCCTGGCCTTTCTCTTCAGTCATGGCCGCTGCCTTATTCTCGTGGTAGCGTGTCACGAAGGAGAAGGAGAGGTAGAAGATACACACGAGTATCAGAACCAGTGCGATGAATTTTACGATTCCTTTGTTTTGCATTTTTTTATTGTTTTATTTTATTTTGTATATTTTTTCCCAAATAGTTTGCAAATATACTTATTTTTCTTCACTTAGCGAAATTTCTCGCTGAAAAACGTGTATTTTTCAAGGTTTTCCGTTGATTTTAAGCCAACAGACTATGGGATAATGGTCGCTGGCATCTATTTTATTGTCTATCTTGCAGTTGTATGGTTGTATATCGTTGGAACAGAAAATGTGGTCTATGCGGAAGTAAAATCCTTTTTGATTGTACGACCATCCGAGTCCTTTTCCTGTTGTGGTGAAGCAGTCTTTGAGTACTGTAGATACTTTGTGGCGCGAGTAGGAAATGGGGTTGTCGTTGAAGTCTCCGCAGAGTATGATAGGATACTGCTTATGTTCTTCCACGTATTGACATACTGCATCAATCTGCGGAGCACGCCTTGCCGATGATTCAGCCAGTGTGATGAGCAGTTTTTTTGATTCATGTTTGGCCTCTTGTCCCTTGATATTGCCTTTAATGATGTTTTGGTAGTTATGTCGGTCTTCTGTTGAGAGGTGTGTTCCTTCGAAGTGGTTATTGATTACCAATAGTGTATCGTTTCCCACTTGCAGATACCAAGCCACACTACCATTAGCCTCTGAGCGATAGTTGATTCGTTCTTTTCGTATGATGGGAAACTTGGTATGTATGCCAACTCCATTGATGGCAGGTCCTGGATTGAAGTGGACAGTATCGTTATAGGCAAATGTCTTCTGAAATTCTTTAAATGCATATCTTCTCCACGTATCCACATCTTCTTGCAAACAGACGATATCTGGCTGTTCATCATGCAGATATTGGCACACGGTCCCAAATCCATCTTCATATTTATAGTTGCCCCCATAGGTGCATACGTTATATGAAATGAGCTTTATTGCGCCTTCATCAGGATCTGTAAATTGCATATTGAGTGGCATATAGGTGCTGATGGGAATATATGTTGCAACATATCCGAGGATAGGAATCCACACCATTCTCCACTTGAATGTGAGCCAGAAGAAGAGGAAACACAAGTTGATGAGTAGCAAGATAGGGAATGTCATTCCAACGCACGACAATACTGGGTGGTCGGCAGGATTGAGTCTATCAGAGAATCCCACGGCCAGCATGATGAGTACCAGCGCCATATTGGCGCCTGCTACCATCTTTATAGTGAACTGTTTGAGTCGCTTAATCAATTTCTATTGCTTTGTTCAAACAGTTTCTTCTTTTCCTCTTTAGTCAGACTGTCATATCCGCTTTTTCTGATTTTGTCGAGTATAGCGTCTATTTCTGCCTGCCGTGCGCTGTCTTCTTCCTTTTCTTTATGTTCCTCCCAACGTGGTGTTTCGGTAGAAGGCTGATAGTGGAAGGTGTTGCGGCGCTTATTCTCATATTGTTTCTTCATCTGTTGGAAGAAACCGTTTTGGCCATTAAATCTCTGTTCAATGTTCGGATGTTTCCGCCAGTAGCGTATGAGCAGAAATCCGAAGAGCATACCACCAAGATGTGCCATGTGTGCTATTCCGTCGCCCGGAGTATTCAATGCCGACCACACTTCTATCACGATATATCCCCCGATGAGCCATTTTGCCTTGATGGGGAATGGGAATGGAATGATAAACATTCTCTCGTTGGGGAATGTCATACCGAATGCCAACAGAATGGCATAGACGGCTCCCGACGCTCCTACTGTGGTCCACAGATTAAGGTACGCTTCGGTTGTAATTCTTCCTGACGATGTCATTACGAAATCGTATGCCGCAAGGTTTTCGTTGGCATAGTTGATGTATTGCACACCTTCCTGTATGATACCTGCTCCTATTCCACATACAAGATAGTAGATAAGGAATCGTTTTGGTCCCCAAACTCGTTCCATAACGGTTCCAAACATCCATACTGCAAACATGTTGAAGAATAGATGCATGAACGAACCGTGCATAAACAAGTATGTGACGAGTTGGTAGAACGAAAAGTCTTTGGCCATGAAGAAATGCAAACCGAATGTTGCTGTGAGATCGAGGCCTTGTTTTTCAAACACCCATGTGGCAAAGAATGCCAGTACATTGATGATGAGCAGGTTCTTTGTAATACTTGGTATATTATTCATCGTGTTGTTCCTTCGTTTTATTATATGTAAGCTCTTGTTATTTCTTTTCGGTCGCAAAATTACTAAAAATCTTGCTGTTTCGGCATGAAAAGTGCCTTGTAAGCGGTTTTTTTTAGTAAAAAACTCACTTTTTTTGATTTTTTGTTTGTTTTTTGAATACTTTCCCCTATATTTGCCAAGAAATTAAATAAGAACCGACGAAAACTATTAATAATTTATCAAAAAAATCAGAATTATGAACAAGACAGAATTGATTGACAAGATTGCAGCCGAGGCAGGATTGACAAAGGCTGACTCTAAGAAAGCCCTTGAGGCCACCGTATCCGTAATTAAGGCCGCTCTCGCCGCAGGTGATAAAGTTCAGCTCGTAGGTTTCGGTACTTTCGCCGTTGCTGAGAAGCCCGCTCGCGACGGTATCAACCCCCGTTCAGGTGAAAAGATCACCATCGCTGCAAAGAAGGTTGCCAAGTTCAAGGCTGGTGCTGAGTTTGCAGAGGCTATCAACAAGTAATCTGTGTCTTTAGGCCCAACAAAGAATAGGGGACTCCGTTTTGGAGTCCCCATTCTTTTTTCAGTCGTTTCCTTTTTGGGCTGATAAGTATCAGTTTCTGACATCAGGGCTGTTTTCCGATATATGCCAGAATACCTCCATCCACATAGAGAATATGTCCATTGACAGCATTTGATGCGTCTGAAGCGAGGAAGACAGCAGGTCCCATGAGTTCTTCAGGTTCGAGCCAGCGTCCTGCAGGTGTTTTGGCGCAGATAAAGCTGTCGAACGGATGGCGGCTACCGTCTGCCTGACGTTCGCGCAAGGGTGCGGTTTGTGGTGTTGCGATATATCCTGGACCGAGTCCGTTACACTGGATATTGTATTCACCAAACTCCGAGCAGATGTTGCGTGTGAGCATTTTCAGTCCGCCCTTAGCCGCTGCGTATGCCGAAACGGTTTCTCTTCCGAGTTCCGACATCATAGAACAGATATTGATAATCTTACCATGTCCCTTCTTAATCATGCCTGGCAATACTGCTTTTGATACGATGAAAGGAGCGTTGAGGTCGATGTCAATCACCTGTCGGAAGTCTTCTACCGACATTTCTGTCATGGGGATTCGCTTGATGATTCCAGCGTTGTTGACGAGAATATCGATAACGCCCAACTTCTTTTCGATGTCGCTAACCATAGCTTTCACCTGCTCTTCATCGGTCACGTCACAGATGTATCCGTGAGCCTCAATACCCTTAGCCTTATAGTCGGCAAGAGCTTTATCAAGGTGTTCCTGCTTGCGGCAGTTGAAAGCAATTTTTGCACCAGCCTTAGCATAGGCTTCCGCGATAGAAAATCCGATACCATAGGCAGCGCCGGTAACGAGGGCTACTTTGCCCTCCAATGAAAATAGATTTGTCATATACTTATGTTTTATTTCAGATCAGTAATGAGTGAGAAGTCTTGGTCACCATAGTCGAGGTTTTCGCCGCCCATACCCCAGATGAAAGTATAGTTGTGTGTGGCAGCAGCCGAGTGTATGCTCCATTCTGGCGAGAGCACAGCTTGGTCGCCTTTCATCCAGAGGTGGCGTGTCTCTTCCACTTCGCCCATGAAGTGGCAAACGGCCTGATCTTCGGGAATCTCAAAGTAGAAGTATGCTTCCATACGTCTTGAGTGCACGTGAGCAGGCATGGTATTCCATACGGAACCGGGTGCGAGTTCGGTCATACCCATTTGCAGTTGACAAGTAGGCAGCACTTGATTGACGAGCATCTTATTGATATCACGCTCGTTAGAAGTTTCGAGTGCACCCATGTGAGCCACTACCGCATCCTTTTTAGTTACTTTCTTGCAAGGATATTGCTTGTGTGCGGTAGTAGAGTTGAAGTAGAATTTCGCAGGTTGCTTAGCATCTTTCGATTCAAACACCACGTCACGGTCGCCACTTCCGATGTAGAGTGCCTCCTTATAGTCGAGTTCAAAGGTTTCGTCGCCCACCTTTACGATTCCGGCTCCACCCACATTGAAGATACCCACTTCACGTCGTGTAGTGAAGAAAGGAGCTTTCAGCGGATCGATGGCTTCGAGTTTTAGTGGCTCGTTGACAGGCATTGCTCCACCTACGACCATGCGATCATACATAGAATAAACCATATTCACCTCGTCTTGGGCGAATACTTTTTCAATTAGGAAATCGCGTCGGATTCGTTTAGTGTCATAGCTTTTTGCATCTTCGGGATGCGCTGCATAACGAATTTCATAATTTGTTTTCATAAGTGTGATGATTTGTTCTAGTTAAATTCGTACTGCAAAGGTACGATTAAGTGAGCAGAATACAAAAAGAAAAATTAAATTTCTTTTTTATTCTCGAACGACAGTACCTAAGATGCAAAGCATCAAAGGTACGATTAAGTGAGCAGAATACAAAAAGAAAAATTAAATTTCTTTTTTATTCTCGAACGACAGTACCTAAGATGCGAAGCATCAAAGGTACGATTAAGTGAGCAGAATACAAAAAGGTTGCCGTTTCTGCCTCTTTCTACAGAGTTTTGGCGAAAGGGCGAAACCGCAGGCAAGCCTGTGTTAGCCACCTATAGTTTGCGAATCAGGGTCAGTCCGTCGCGCAGCGGGAGGATGACACGCTCCACACGGGAGTCCTGTCTGACATAGTCGTTGAAAGAGACGATACCTTGGGTTTGCTGGTCTTTCCCGTAGGAAGGATCCACCACATGACCGTCCCACAGGGTGTTATCGGCAAGGATAAAGCCTCCCTTGCGCACCACCGAGAGTGCCATTTCGTAGGTTTCGCGATATGTGCGCTTGTCGCCATCTATGAAAGCAAGGTCGAAGCTGACGCCGAGTCGGGGCGCTTCGGTAATGGCATCGCCAATGAGAAAGGTGATGCGGTCAGCCCATGGCGACTGTTCTATCCACGGACGGGTAAAGTCCTCTTGCTCGTCGTTGATTTCGAAAGTGTAGAGATGTCCGCCATCTTCCAGTCCTTCAGCCATTGACAAGGCGCTATAGCCACTAAACGTACCCACCTCAAGCACATTCTTGGGGCGTATCATGCCGACCAACATCTTCAGCAGTCTGCCCTGGAGGTGGCCCGATGCCATGCGTCCATGGAGCAGATGGATATTGGTAGCACGCCAAAGCTTATAGAGATAGTCGGGCTCTGGGTCTGAATGGGTCAATATATAGTTGTCGAGCGTCATCCGATGAGTGCTTCAATAGCCAGACGGTAGGAGTCGAGTCCGAAACCACAGATCACTCCGCGACAGGCTGGCGAGAGATAGGAATGGTGGCGGAATGGTTCGCGCTGATGCACATTGGAGATATGTACCTCTATCACTGGACTTTTCAGCGACCTGATGCAGTCGTGCAGCGCTATAGAAGTGTGGGTGTATGCACCGGCGTTGAGCACGATGCCATCTACCGTAAATCCATCTTGCTGCATGCGGTTGATGAGTTCTCCCTCCACATTGCTCTGATAGTAGTCTATCTCCACATCGGGATAACGCTGCCGCAGCGTAGGCAGATAACTTTCAAACGACGAGGTGCCGTAGATGCCTGGTTCGCGCTGTCCGAGCAGATTAAGGTTGGGACCGTTCACAATAAGTATTTTCATCTGTTTCATCTTTTTTTGCGTGGTGCAAAGATACAACATTTTTTCAAATCCAGCCCCATTATCGCGATAAAATCGCACGATACCTGGCGGCACCATGTCTCATAGAACAGAAACCTTCGATTACTTGCTCTTAAGCGGAGAACTTTCGCTCATTTCTATGAGGAATGCCCATTTGCCGTCGGTAAGTTTCTGCAGCGTGATAGTGCCACCCATGGCTTCCATGATTTTGTGGCACAGGGGCAGTTCGAGATTGCTTCGGTCACTCTGTGCACAGGGCTGCCTGTCGTTGAAGGCATCAAACAGTTCGGTTTTGTCTTTATCTTGGAAGTTGGCATGTGCCATCACCCAGATTTTCACCTGCTTGCCATCGCCCTCACATTTCACTTCCACCTGCCCTTCGGTCTTACGACAGTCGGCATTGAGTATGGCGTATGTCAGTACTTGCGAAAGACGCTTGGGATCAGCATAGACATAATGCTCCCGTCCGGCAGGTATCAGCGTAAACTCAAGGTTGTTACACTGCTCTTGTGTTTCGTGGATATCTGACAGTGTTGTTTCCACATTGACATTGTCACTATACAACTGGAAGTCGTTCAGACCAGCCTTTCCGAGGTCGATGATGTCGTCGAAGAGGTTGATGAGCTGCGTTTTGTTGTTGGCTATGATTTTCATCATCCTGCGCTCGTCTTCGCTCAGATGGTTCGTATCAATCATGTCGATAGACATCTGGATGACATGGAGCGGATTGCGGATGAGTTTGCCCATATTGGCTATGAAGCGGGTCTTGCCAGCTTCGTTCTCTTTGGTAAGGACAAGCAGTTCTTTGGTTTTCTTCTTGAGTTTGCGTTCAACGACAGCTATGGTGAATAACACTATCAGGAAGAATGCCATAATGATGAGGCCAATAATGACATACACCTTGTTGCGCTCTAAGAAACTCACGGGTTTGCCGTAGTAAACGGCATCAGCGGGATAGAGTTCTTCGGGTATTCCGTAGGCTTTCAGCGTGTTGTAATTAAGGTATCGTTTGGCATTGTCGAGCTGTATCAGAGGAATATCCTTGGGTTGTGTGCCGTTCTCTATCTTCGAAAGCACTTCTTGCAACTTCTCTATGAATTCGTCGGAAGTGGGATATACGCCTCCTGCCAATGCGCCATCTCTGATGCCCAAATCGTAAAGTCCGAAAGCGGCATCGCCAGTCAACTGGCCCACAATCTGTCGCATGGCATTGTCGGGATATAATGCACGGGTGGCATTCTGGTTCTGACTGATCCACGAATCGAAGATTACTGTTGTGTTTTTGGGCAGTGTCATCAGTCGGTTTTGCAACTCGGCAGTAGTCATCTGCCTATTGTTGAGGTCGATGAAATTGATGTCGGGATGGTATTGCTCCAACACTTTTCGCGTTTTATATCTTGAAAGATAGCCTATCTGCCATGAATTAGTGACAAGGGCAAGATTCTTGGTATTCGGTTTGAGTTGTAAAGCCAATTCAATGGTCTCGTGTATAGAATAGGGATCGGTGATGAGTGCGGCATTGAAGCCGCGACGCGACTCTTCCAGTGGTATCTTCATACTTTCCACACACTCCTTACCACTGTTATAGTCCTTGGCACTGAAGGTGTATTCGCCAGAGAAAACAGCAACGCAAGGCACCTCTTTCCATGCGCCTTTCATGAATGTGCGATACATAATCCATGCTTCCTCACCTATCAGAATGACTATTTCCTTGCCTGTGGCATCATTGGTGTTCATGATAGATTCGGCTTTTTCCCGCATCAATACGCTGTCGCGCTGGGCTACAAGGTCAAGAAATTCCACTTCTACCGTCAACCGTCTGTTGACTGCATAACGTGAAACTACGGCACTGGCGAGGTTTTCCGCCCATGCATATCCCTGGAAATAAGAACTCAATACGAGCACTTCTTTCTTGCTTTGCGCCTCTTCTGACTGTGCTTGAACACTGGATATGGTTATGATTGACAGAAAAAATATAAACGCTATCGTTCTTTTCAGCATACTCATGTGGTGTATTATCATTTCCTATTTACTATCATTGGTTTAATTTTCTGCAAAGATACAACAATTTTTCAATTTTAGAACTACAATGGTGATAAAATTACAGAGTAAATTGCAAAAGAAATATAATGTCGCTCAGCAATAAAATGGATTGTTTTTTTTTCTGATAACGTTTTGGCAAGGAGTTTTAGATGTTTGGCAAAAGTATTGGCCAACGTTTAGCAAGGGTATTGTCTAACGATTGGCAAGAGTATTGTCTAACGATTGAAAAAGGTCTTTTCAATGTTTGATAAGAATATTATCCAACGTTTGATAAAAGTATTATCCAACGTTTGATAAAGGTGTTATCCAATATTGGATAAAGGTGTTATCCATCGTTGGATAAAAATATTATCAAGGTTTGAAAAAGTGCTGATAAACCTCACTAACCCTATTTATACATTGATATACGTGGGTCGTTTAGCAGTTTCATGGTTATGAGAGATGGAAATCCGGTGGTCGAAGTGTGGTCGAAAACACCAGAAAGAAAAGCATTCGACCACCGCATAACATTCTGTTTCGCTTGATGTTATACCGTCATGGTGGTCGAGTGGTCGATTTTTGCAACATCGCGTGCGCGTAGGCGTACGCGCGTATATATGGAAGGAGGTTCGTCTGACCATATCAAACGAACCTTCCATTTTATATCACTTTCTCTCGCCATGGCAAAATTTAAGCAAACTTAATTCTGCTCATTTGGCTTAACACAAACGCTCTTATTATCAAACGATGGTTTCTATAAAGTTTATGCTTCTATCATCAATAATTCTCTAAATGAAAGTGTGGCAACCATGGTCAGCAATACAAATAAAATTCTTTTCATAGTCCTTTAAATTAAAAAAAGACAACTAATATTACATAGACTGATGAACAATATCCATATTGATTTTTTCACCCAACAATCACATAAGTCTTCACTTCAATCTTCTCTCCAATTCCTGTTCCACCTTTTCGGGCTCTAAGTCGCGTGCCACTATACGTCCGCTATTGTCGGCAACAATCATGGCGGGGACTGCGGATATGCCCAACTGGGTTGCCATGGGAGAATGGAACATCTTACCATCGCACACTACAGGCCATGGGATAGAGTCGCGATCTACACGGTGGCGCACGTCTTTGATATTACCATCGAGACAGAGTGTCACCACGGCGAGTTTTGAACCGTAGGTCTTCTGGAGTTTCTGCAAACGGCGCTGTATGTCGCCACTCTGATAACTCCATGTTGCCCAGACATTGACCACATTGACCTTACCATTGAGCTGTGCTTTCGATACGGGACGACCTTTAAGATCGGTAGCGGTAAACGAAGGGAGGACAGCACCCTGACGGCTCTTCTTCAGTACATCGAGTTGGCGGCGCAGCGTGAGCAACCGTGCATTGTTGGGTTGCGCCTTCAACATCACTGCTGCCAATTGGGCGGCTTGGTCGAAATCGGCATCTATGGTCAAGACAAAATAGCGATTGAGCAGATAAGTGCTAATGGGCGATTCGGGATGCTTACGGATATAGTCTGCCACCTCTTTACGCTCTTCAGGCGGTGTGAGGCGGTTGAGTTGTGAACGCAGATCGGTGAACTGCTCGTTGATCTTAGACCCTTTCACCGTAATCTCCTTCAGATGGGTGGCGTCGCCTTTGATATTGAGCGAAGTGCCAGGAGTGGCAAACACGGGCAGTTCGCTATAGTTGGGGAAGATGATGATAAAGGTATAGTCGCCCTGCACGGCTTTCTCGTAAGAGAAACGTCCGTCGCGCACCTTGATGGTATCGGTGCCCGTCATGCCTCCATCGGGACTATACACATAGAATTCGCCTTGATTCAGGTTTCTGAGTCGGCCCTCAAGACGGAATTTGTTACCGCTGATGCCACACGAAACGAGAATCAAGACGAACGAAATATATCCAAGAATTTTTCTCATTCTTTATTTGCTAACCTTGCTCAGCTCCAAGTCGTTGGCAGCATACTGAGCCAGTTTGGGATCTTTCTGGATGGCGCTGCGCAGATAAGAAGCTGCTGCGTCGTTGTTGCCCTGACGTGCATTGACAATGGCGTTGAGATAGTCGGTCATAGCATCGGGATTCTTCACGTTAGCCAGTGTCTGAGTGGCACGGGCGTAGTCTTTATTGAGCAACTGTGCCAGAGCAGCGCTGTTAGAGTTTACACCTGCGAAGTCTTGCTGTGCCAGAGCGTAGTTGCCCTGTGCCAGATGCAGGTTACCCAGAGCCTCTGCCAGATTGTTGGCACCGGCTGCACGTGAGATATAATCCTCTGCGGTCTTAGCATCACCCTGCTGCAGAGCCAGCAGACCCATGTTGGCATTGGCCTCAGCATTCTTAGCATCGAGGGTGCGTGCCATGCTCAGATATTTCTGTGCCTCGGCATTGTTGCCCTTCTGCATAGCCAGTACGGCGAGGTTGTTGTAAGCGCGGCTGTCCTCACGATAGAGGTTGGTTGTGGTTTTGAGAATGTCCTCACGCTGTGCATCGGTATCGGCGATAGATGCTGCATAGAGCAGTTCCTCAACGCTGAGCTTAGAAGCATCTTCCTTATACTGAGCGAAAATCTGATCGTCATCGCGACCGATTGTCTCATAGTTGATGGTCATGCGGGCACGACGCAGTTCGGGCAGAATGCCGTCTGCCAATTCGCGGAAACCCTGACTCATGTTCTTAATCTGCTGCTCACGCTCCTGTGGGTCCTGATACATAGAGAGAACGCGGAGGATAACATCCTTGTCTTGAATGTTGCTGGCTTTAACCAACTCCTGGAAACCTTCCCAGTCCTGTGCGGTATATTGTGAAGAGAGGTTGGCGTCGATCTTGGCAGCCTTCATCTGTTTCTTCACGTATGACTCGGTGTTCTTCTGACGCTTGTTGGCGAGCTTCTCGTTGAGAGACACACCACCATCGGGCGAAGCATAGGCTGAGATTTCTACATTATTGATATTGAGACCTTCCTGATCCTGTGCAATGCGCTTGAGCAGACTGGTGAACTCCTGTACGGAATTGCTCTTCAACTCGCTCTTGCGAAGTTCTGCCTGCTGGATGAGGAACTTGATAGTAGCATCAAACTTCTGTTCGTTGACACGCTGGAATGCATCCTGCGATGTGCAGGGATTAGCACTGGTAATGGTAGAACGATAGAGTTCGCTGGTGGCAATCACACCTGTTGCAACCTTGACAGCAGGTACTTGCACCTCTTTCTTACCAACGCGTGCGTTGAAAGTGAGATAGAGGTCGCTCTTCTGCATGGCAGGCTGATAAGCGAAATTGGCTTTCATGGTATAGTGGCCGCCTACCTTATAGGAGATGGACTGATCGTTGCCCAACACCTTTTCGCCCTGGAATGTTGCACTCTGTCCCTTAACGGCAGTCTCTACGCCATTGTCAGTGAAGCGCAGTTCCGGTGTTACGGTAACCACAGCCTTCTTGGCCATATACTTCTCAGGGAACATACCATTGATTGTTGCAGGTACCTGACCCGACTCGGCAACCAACGGATTGGGTACTACCTTGAAGTTGTCGGCAGACAATTCTCCAAGCTTTCCACCACACGATGTCAGTGCGGCAACTGCCACTGCTGACAGAAATACTAATTTCTTCATTATTCTATCTGTTTTTTACCTGTTTTTTTAAGATATTGCAAAGATAGTCACTTATTCTGTAAAAGACCGAATAAGACTGGATTTTTAGTGATTTTTAAGGTATATTTGCCGTCATTCTATCTATTTGGCATCATAAGTGCGATATACCAAATAGCAACCATCGGCATCAAGGGTAAAACGGGCTCCTAAGGATTCGTTGAGCGTGCCTTGCCACAGTTCTTCATAGGAATAGGCAGACCAACGAAGGCCTTCTGACGTGAGTCGAGTGGTATTGAAACTGAAGATACTGATCTGCTGGCCTGCGAAACTATCAAAGGTTTGACGACCTTCTGCTGCAACAAACCATCCATAATCGGTCAACATCAGGGGTTCGATATTCATCTGACGGTAATAGCGCATCATCAAGGCGATATTGCCAAGGGTATGGTCTTCACGCATTCCAGTAGCACCAAGATAGGCTAAGCGCAAACGGCAATGATTACTGATGGAGGGCTGATAGTGGTCCAAGCAATAGCGTGTGGCTTTAGTGAGGTCGTTGTCTTCCTGTTCGGTAATCCGTGCCAACCGTGAGCGATACTGCGAAGGAATGCTGTCACCATCGCCCACTACAACATCAGCATCGGGCCAATGGGCAATGGATCCGTCGCAACAAACCACATGGGGAGCAGAACGAAGCACTCCGAGCGGTATGGCATGGGTGGGAAACACACCATTGGCAAGGATAACGGCATCGGGACGAAAGAAGAATTGCGACATCATCATGCTTCTGAGGTTGAGGGTGACTGCTGGCCTTGATGATTCTGGCGATGCATCAGTTGACGCCACTTAAACCATCCTGCTACGGCAATCACAACATAGAGTCCATAGAGTCCTGCCTTAAAGGGAATGCCTTTGGTGACATAGAGGAACGTGCATACCACATCGACTGCAATCCAAAAGAACCATTGCTCCATATATTTGCGTGCCAATGCCCATAGGCCCACAAAACTCAGCGCATTGGTGAAGGCATCGAGTACAGGAACGGTAGAATTGGTCCAGGTGATGAGTATATAGTAGGTAGCTCCCCACGCTGCAAAGAAGAACACCGTGACTGGCAGATAAAGGCGTAGGGGCATGTGACTGATGGGAAGCGTACGCTTCTCGCCGTGTCCCCATTTCCATACGATATAGCCATAGACTGCTGCCAAAGTATAATAGGTAGCCATTCCTGCATCACCATAGAGTCCGTGCTGCCAATAGAGCCAGATATCGAGGGCGGGCATCACGATGCCTACTATCCAAAGAAAAATACTGGCCCGATACTCCAGCCAGATATATATCAAACCGAGTATCGTGGTCAGTATGTCAAGCCCATGTAGGGCAATATAGTCGTACATGATTAGAATTTCAATGTCAGATGGGTCATGAAGGTTGTGCCTGCCATAGGAATATAGCTGATGGCACTCAGACGATGATCCTTGGTATAGCCGGCACTCTCGCTAACAGCATTGTACCATACGAAACCAGAAGGAGCATAGCAACGACCGAAGATATTGTTGATATCGAAACCGATGGTCACATACTTGATACCACATGCCTTGGTAACCTTTGAACCATAGTTGATGCTGAGGTCGCTCTGTGAATAGCAAGGCAGTGAACGGTCTTTGCTCTCGGAGTTGTCGAGATACTGACTGCTGACGAAATTGGTATGCCATGTGGCAGAGAATCCTGCATAGTGGAGGTCGATGAAGCCGTTGAGGATGGCAGAAGGTGAGAATGACAAGGTTGAATTGTCGTAGTGGATCTTCAATGGATCACCGTCCCAGTTATCTACATACTCGTCGAAATCCTTGATCTTGTTCTTGCTCAGACTGGCATTTCCTTCCAACGACATCCATGACAAGGGTGCCCATCCTGCTGTGAGCTCTACGCCCATACGATAGGAGTCTTTCACATTGGTGGTGAGTGCCTCACCGATGTCGCTCAGCTGACCGGTCTGTACCAACTGGTTGTCATAACCCATATAGTAGAAATTGGCACCGGCATGCCAATTGCTGCCCTGATACTGATAGCCAAACTCTACGTCGAGCAACTTCTCTTGCTCTGGGAATGGATAGTTGTAGTTGTCGGTATAGTTGTTGCGCTCAGGTTCGCGATTACTGTAAGCTACAGAAGCATAGGCCTTATGACCATTGTTGGTATAGCTGATACCTGCCTTGGGATTGAAGAAATTGAACTTCTCGTTGATGTCCAATACTTGGTTCTTATAGGTACCGTCAGCCTGCTCCACAAATTTATCGTTGACACCATCGGTCTTGTATTCTACACGACGGAACTGCAAATCGGCAAATACATTCCAGTTGTCGGCAAAACGATAGTTGGCCTTAACAAAGGCGCTATAGTCATACTTATGGGCATCAGAATCATAGTATTTATACTGACCATTGCTGCCCAGGAACTGGTTTTCTGCTGCCTGATTGGCAATATAGGTGAGATAGCCCCAGTGGTTGCCACGGAACTGCTGAAGGTTCAATCCGCCAATAACATCCCAGTGTTCATCCTTGTAGTTGGTGTTATACACGATGCCATAGGTGTGCTGGGTCAGCCCCTTCTTGCGCACAAAGTCGGAACGCTTTACGAAATTGCCGTCTGCATCATAGAAGGTGAGACCAAACTTAGCAAATTTCGACTGGCTCTTGAACTCGTTGTAGTAGCCATAACCATAGGTGTAGTGTACGGCAAAGTTGTGACTCCAATGGTCGTTGGGAGTCCAAACAGCAGAAAGGATATTGTGGTTCTGATAGAAATTGTCGGTGGTCTTGTTCCAAAGACTACCATCACGCATGGTGTAAGGCACGATGGTATAGTCGCCCTTGCCGTTGCGCACCAATCCTGCTGTCAGGATATTGAACTTCCCGAGACCAGCAGCATCCATATCCTTATAGGTATAGATACCATCGCTCATCAACGTGAAGTTGGTGTCATAGTCGCTGGCGAGCACACCATTCCATGCCTGGCCGGTCTTTTCAAAGTTGCCGATATTCTTGTAGCTCACCTTGAAATTGTCAGCAAGCCATGTCAGTCCACCATAGTAAGAACCTGATCGTCCTGATGTTCCATCGATATAGCCATCGGTAGCGGTCTCATGATAGGCACCGTCGAAGATCAGGTGTTTGCCCAACAAACCTGTTGAGAAGCTGACACCTGTATTATAGGTGTTGAAGCTACCAAACGAACCTGTCACCTCTGCGGTAGGGATAAGCGATGGGAAAGCAGTAGCCATAGAGATGCTACCACCAAAGGCTCCATCACCATTGGTAGATGAACCAACACCACGCTGAATCTGCACACTACCCAAAAGAGCGGCATAGCTGTTCATATTGGCCCAGAACACGGCCTGATCCTCAGGAGAGTTAAGGGCTACACCATCGAGGGTGACATTGATGCGGCTACCTGCAGCACCACGAATACGCATATAGCTGGTACCAGTGCCCAATCCATTCTCACCCCATGCAAGGATGCCGGGTGTGCGCGAAAGGAGGAATGGGAGTTCCTTTCCTGTACGAGAAAATTGCTGGAGTTCTGATTTCTTAATGTTGGCTACGGCATAAGGAGCTTCTTTGGCTGCACGTACACCTTTTACTACTACCTCATTCAGCTGGTGCACCTTGACGGTGTCGATTGTGGCTTGTGCCCATACGGCTTGACTGGCAAAAACACAGCACACCACACTGAATGCAATCCTGTTTAATCTTTTCATTGAATGTTTGTTATAAACCTTAAACTATATAAAGGGGGAAAGAACGTAGTCCAAGGAAAATTCCTACGACAGCATTACCTGTACAGGTTCTATGGGTATGTTCTCAGCCTCCGTCTCTTCTACGAGTAGGTAGCACCCCTTAGTTAGCGCTCTGCTAACCGATTGCAAAATTACTATAAATAATTGAAACTGCAAAATTATTGTTATTTTTTTGAGCATGAGCACCTTGTGCGCAACAAAGAGGAACACACGACCTCCACCACTTCTTCCTGACAAAGCCTACAAGGAGAAACCGTTACCAAAGGAACTATAACGGGAGTTATCAGGATAGACCACGATTTGCTCTACTACGATTTCGGGAGCTATCATTACAAATCGGCAGATTGGGTGAACTCAAGTACACGCTTCTCACTTTTTGCGAATCTCACAAACTGTTCGGCTGCATTGACATAAAGTCCACAGAGGTCATCAATACTTGACATGAAACTGTCTTACCATTCCAATAATCGTCAAAACTACGATGACAACATGATAAGTGGAAACAATGGCACCAGCCTCTATAACGTCATAACCTGTCCAAAACAAAAAGACAAAACCTTGCCAATAATCAAGGCGTAATTCGCGAGAAACGAACCTTTGCATAGTAATACGCTGCATATCTATCTGTTTGCGCAACCATAGTGCAATATCAGTAAAAACAATACACAGCACACCAACAAAGATACACGTATATAGATTGGGGCCAAAAGACGATAGATTCTGGAAAGGAAATCCTGCCAAATAAATGGCAGAAAGCAACCATATCGAATCACCCCACAAACTACTGTCTTTCGATCGCGCCACTCTTATCAAAAAGGGCGTAAGGCCTATAAAAATCACTGTCACCAATCCTATGACCGCTGCCAACCATAACGATAACTGCATGGCACAGACACTAACCACGCCCATGACAATAGATACCATTAAATATAAAAATGTATTGTTCTCCAGTTTTCTTATCATTGTCGTGTTATTAATATCCCATTTATACTGCCATGCAAAAGTACAAACAATTATTTAAATAAGAAACTTTTCGATGCTGCAATTATCTTTGAACACACTATCCATAACCAAGATAACTATATATATTACAGGCATTTGCAAAATACCAGATTCTGCAACACCTTATTTGCAACGCTTTCCATCCAACTTTTTTGTCAAAACAAAATAGAAAAAGAGAATTTATTGCTACTTTTGCATCAGATAATACAAGAACAGAATGAGAAAAGTACTGATAGTATTGCTCGCAGGAATGCTCCTTATGGGCTGTCAAAAAAGTGCAACACAACAACAATTGCAGCAAATCGATAGTATGCTGACTGATGACAAAGTAGAGAAAGCATACGCTGCACTTGAGAAACTGGAGCCAGAAAGCATGCGTGACGATGAGGATAAAGCATACTACTGGTTGCTGAAACATGAGAGCGAACTGCGATTACAACTATTTATCAGTTCTGCAAAACACCTTGAGACTTCTTGTGGTATTTTTGAAAACCACTTCGAAATGGACAAGATGATACGTTGCTACCTTTGCCTTTCTAAAATAGAAGCCTCGCTTCATCATAAAAAAGAGGCTTATGCATGGGCAAGACTTGCATCATTCAATTTTAAGAAATACCACATTTCCAAAAAACTTTCGGGACAATTAAACTTAGCAATGGCTTCATTCTATCAAGACCAATCCAACTATGACACGGCTCTAAAATACGGTAGGCTTGCCCTAACAGATTTCTATACAGAAGGAAGTCCTCGTGAAGTACAACTCTCAATGATGCAACTTTTCATGGCATACGCTGATAAGCAGATGCCAGACTCTGCAGACTATTATTTTAAACGAAGCATTGAAGGATTATCTCACATTCCCGTATATGAACGAGCCACATTTTATGCTGCTGTTGGAGGATGGTTAACCAATACCGATACTATTGCAGCTCGTCATTATCTGGAAAAGTCGTTGGCAATTCACCCCAAGATTCTTGCTCTTCAAAATATCGCCACACTATATCATAAGCAAGGGAAAACGGACAAAGCCATAGAATACTGGAAGAAAGCACTATATTCTACAGACAATACCATCCGTTTAAAGGTTTTAAAACAACTTTATACATTACAATTTGAGCTAAAAGATTACGAATCGGCATGCCAAACAGCAATTCATATAGTGGATCTTCAAGACACCATCAATCATATTGCCAACAATACAAACATCAATACTGTAGAACAAGAATACGACAACACGCTCCATTCTTTCACCAGTCGCTTCATATTCTATATCATACTTTACGTCACATTCATCATAGCACTCATGTCATTTAGCGCATTCCTTATGGTCAATCGCCGCAACAATCGTATGCATAAGAAATATGATGATGCCATATCACAAATTGACAGATTACGAAAACTGATAACGGCCTTGCGACAGGGAGAAAAAACAAATAAGGATGAAACTAAGACTGATAGAGACGTTACACCACAACAACAATTATCACTATACAATGGTCAATTGTTGATGGAAGATATCAAAAAAGGAGGCACAACCATACGATGGACACGTTCCGACTTCGACGATGCTATAAATTATTGTCACACACTTGACTCTGATTTTATTGATTGCTTAAAAGCGCGTAATCCGCAATTTACATCACGAAATATCCTATTCGCATATTTAGACCACTCTGGATTCTCAGACAGTCAACTTCGCCGTGCTATGGCCATAAGTCAAACCACCATCCGCTCGTATCGTTCACGCATCAAACAAGGAACAAAAGTGCCATCGTCCCAAAAGAACAATAACACACAAAATGACGAATAATTGTCACACGACAATCCTATCATTAATAGTCTTCAAGTCACTTATAAATTCTTCTTTTCGACATGGTGAAATCACTATCTCGTCATATTTACCATATTTGATAATGATACGATCAATAGAAAGAGCCGGAGCACTCAGCAGACTCCGAGTAGAGCTAATATTCGTTATCTTGCAAATAGAAATATGCCACCTGATGAGATGTCCACACCTCACAACAAGCTTCTCATTGGTGATTGTATAATCGGTAAAGAAAACTATATCTAAAATAAAGATACCAGGAATAGCAGATATTACTACTTCCAGCCATGTTACCGTTTCTATAACTATTGGCATTAGCAACACCACAATTGTTGAAACTATTAAAATATAAGTTGCAACATCAACTTTCGATTTGTATTTCTTACTCATTACTGTCCTCCTCTGATAATTTTTCTATATTTTTATATACATTAAGATTTATAGTCTTTAACAATCTATCGACATCAAGAATTTTATTCTGTTCTTCTGCCATTTCTGCATACACAGAAACTGCTCCATCAATAGCATCTCTCATTTCGTCATATGGTAAAGCGATATTATCATCTTCGTGTTTCAAAAGCCACACTTCAAAATCATCTTTACTCACAATATCAGTTGATGTACCAGCCACAGAAGTCCACGCAGCAACATACGCTGCTACAGTAAGACCAATGGCTGCATTTACTCCAACAGCAACTGTATATCCTACTCCCACATAAGAAACTGCAATAACAGCTGCATAAAATATAGCAACAACTGCAACAACAGGAACTATAAATGAGTTTTCCTGATCCATTCCTAGACTACTGAGTATTATTTGTTTCTGTTCATCTGTCAATATTCCACCATAGAGACAAGCTTTGTCATCCAAATAACCTTTTTGATACATCAACAATAAATACTCATTAATATCATTATTCAAAATCGCTTGACAAATCTGTTCGTCACCAAGTGCTGTCGTAACTTTTAATAAATCTCTATCCAATTCGGAAGTTCCTCCCTCATTTCCACTACGAGTTAAAAGGTATTGATCTGGTGATTTACAAAATTCTCTTGCGAAAGCTGGCTCTTTAATCATTTTTGAAGCAATTCTTGACAAATATGATATATAATTCTTTTCATGATCGCTAAGCATTATAGGAATTGCTGATTCCCCTTCACTTTCAACTTGAATCTTTTTAACACAAGGTTTATCATCTTGTATAGGAACAGAACAAGAACTAGCAATAACACTTCCGGATAATGTCCAAGATAGTATCCTTGTAAACTTTGTATTTGTTTTTTTCATCTTTAATTATTTTTATGGATTAAAAAATACTTCATCATTACGTTATCATATTTCTCTTTATAATAGTTCTGAGCAATATGCATATAATCTGGATTACTAAACAAACATGCACAGTAAAAACACATATGGCTATCATATTTCAATTCTGGCACTTCTATTTTTTTTCTTTCTATAAACTCCAATATTTTATACGGACCATCTACAAAAAGCCATAACTTCAAAAAATCATTAAATTGCTTGTCATATAAAAGTTTAACTTTTCCAGAACACATTGATCCCAAGTGCAAATATTTCATATATTTGGAAGCCAGACCACAACAAGCGATCATTTTTCCATCAGGCATAATATTAACAGATTCAAATAGATTCTCACAACGACCACACTGAATAGTATATGTTCCCTTATCTTTGTGTGGTAATTGTTTAAGCGCTTCCTCTGTAAAAGGCATCCACATTCCTGCAATTACCCGAAATTGTCCACGGTTTATTGATAAATGTTTTTTTATCTCATCATCGGAAATAAAATCTGCAACACCAAAATTTCTATCATTTCTTGTTTCTATATTTACACATGTAATTATTTCAAGATTAAGTGATGCATTTACCGCATTTTTAATGTTTTGAATAGGAATATATTCTTGATGATCATCCCCTGTACTATAGTTTATTTCTGTCAAACCACAATCTTTAAGTTTTTTCAAGCAATTATACGCAGCATCATAGGAATTAGCCCAAAAAGCATTTGAAATGATTCTCGACTTTAACCCATAGGAATGTACATATGATACCATTTCATACAAATCTTTGCCTAATAAGAAGCACTCCCCTCCTGTGAATACTATTAATTTAATAGAGGGAAAAGATTGTATCGCTTCTTGGCAATACCTTTTCATTTCATCTAACGACATGCGTTGTTTCCTTGAAGGATTACATTCAAAACAACATTCCTTACATGAGGCTGTACAACGCAAAGTCGTCACTAATGTGAGTGTGGATGGGGTCCTTGTGAGCATTTTGTTGTTACTATTTAAATTTTGTTGTTACTATTTAAATGGTGATAATATATGATTGTCATTCTCGACTGCAAAGATACAACACATGAACCAAAATCATATCACGCTACACGTTGCAATATTTCACCATTAAATGCAAACATAACACTGTGCAAATTCACTGTATCACAAAGCGTTACAGTGCACGTTGCAAAATATCTATTTTTGCAACGCTACATTTGCAACACTGTATATTACATCAAACCGATATTCGATGTTCGATATTTCGCGACATCACACATCCGTAAACGTGTATGCGAGGGAGCACCATCGGGGGAGTTTTAAGATTTTAATCACAACGTCCATTCACACCACCCCCCATTCTTATAATTATATAATAGGTGTAAGCAGTATTGCCACACCTCCCAACGTGTGGCAATACTGCCGATGCCATGAGTACGCACCTATCGGTTGCGTAGCACGCCAAACTATAAGATAGAAGCACCATTGTCCAATGCAGACAATGGTGCCAAAGGGTTATAATTTCTCACCGTAGCAAAGGTCGCCACAGTCGCCAAAACCAGGAATGATATATTTGTGTTCATTCATTCCGGCATCAATGGCGGCACACCAAACAGTGGCATCGTCGGGCAACACAGGACGAATGGTATCAATTCCCTCTTGTGTAGCTATCACACTGGCGATATGTATCTTGCGAGGCTTACCTGTTTTGCAAAGCGCTTCAATGGCAGCAGCCATCGAACCACCTGTAGCCAGCATCGGATCAACAAGTATCAAAGTCTTGCCCTTAATGCTGGGCGATGCCATATACTCGGTATGAACGCCCACTTCGGTATGCTCGCGGTTGGTGTACATGCGATAGGCAGACACAAAAGCATTCTCTGCACGGTCAAACACCTGAAGGAATCCTTCATGGAAAGGCAAGCCCGCACGCAATACAGTACCTATAACAATTTCATCTTTAGGCACTTGAATATCACAAATGCCCAACGGTGTGGTAACAGATTTCAACTTGTAATCGAACGTCTTAGATATCTCATAAGCCATCAACTCACCCACACGCTTGATGTTATTACGGAACAACAGACGGTTGCGCTGATGATTCTTGTCGCGCAATTCAGCCATATAGAGGTGCATCACGCTGTTCTCTTCATCGAAATTGATAATTTTCATAGATTGCTTCGGTTTTTGACCGCAAAGATAAGAAATGTTCGCGGAATTTTGCAAAGTCAGCGTGACAATTATTTGCGAGACCACCCATTTTTAACTACTTTAACCAAAAAATGGCCCATCTAAACGCTAAAAAAACTAAAAGCCGACCAGTAAATTCGGAATTCTTTGTAACTTTGCGCCGTAAAACGGATAATAGTAATTTCAAACTCAAATATTTTTCATTATTATGGCAAAGTTAGATTTGACACAGTATGGCATCACAGGCTCAACCGTGATCGCTCACAATCCTTCGTATGAGTTTCTCTTTGAAGAGGAGACAAAGGCAGGACTGACTGGTTTCGATAAAGGTCAGAACACTGAGCTCAACGCAGTAAACGTAAAGACTGGTATCTACACCGGACGTTCTCCTAAGGACAAGTACATCGTTGACGATGCACAGAGCCACAATAAGGTTTGGTGGACCACCGAAGAATACAAGAACGACAACCACCCCATGAGCGAGGAGGTTTGGGCAAAAGTTAAGGATATCGCTATCAAGGAGCTCTGCAACAAGCAGCTCTACGTAGTTGATGCTTTCTGCGGTGCCAACGAGGCAACACGTCTGGCTGTACGCTTCATCGTTGAAGTAGCATGGCAGGCACACTTTGTTACCAACATGTTCATCCAGCCTACCAAAGAGGAACTGGAGAACTTCAAACCTAACTTCGTTATCTACAATGCCTCTAAGGCTAAGGTTGAGAACTTCAAAGAGCTCGGCCTCAACTCAGAGACTTGCGTAGCCTTCAACACCACTTCACGCGAACAGTGCATCATCAACACATGGTACGGCGGTGAGATGAAGAAGGGTATGTTCTCTATGCAGAACTACTTCCTGCCTCTCCAGGGCATTGCTTCTATGCACTGCTCAGCCAATACCGATATGGAAGGTAAGAACACCGCAATCTTCTTCGGTCTCTCTGGTACAGGTAAGACCACTCTTTCTACCGATCCTAAGCGTCTGCTTATCGGTGACGACGAGCACGGATGGGACGACGAAGGCGTATTCAACCTCGAAGGTGGTTGCTATGCAAAGGTTATCAACCTCGACAAAGAAAGCGAACCCGATATCTACGGTGCTATCAAGCGCAACGCTCTGCTCGAGAACGTAACAGTTGCTGCCGACGGCAAGATCGACTTCGCAGACAAGAGCGTAACTGAGAACACCCGCGTATCATATCCTATCGAGCACATCGAGAAGATCGTGAAGAAGGTGAACGGTCGTAGCGCAGGTCCTGCTGCCAAGAACGTTATCTTCCTGTCAGCCGACGCATTTGGCGTACTGCCTCCAGTATCTATCCTGTCTCCTGAGCAGACCAAGTACTACTTCCTCAGCGGATTCACCGCTAAGTTGGCTGGTACAGAGCGCGGTATCACCGAGCCTACTCCTACCTTCTCTGCTTGCTTCGGTCAGGCATTCCTCGAGTTGCATCCTACCAAGTATGCTGAAGAGCTCGTGAAGAAGATGGAGAAGAGCGGTGCCAAGGCTTATCTCGTAAACACTGGTTGGAATGGTACTGGCAAGCGTATCTCTATCCGCGACACTCGTGGTATCATCGACGCTATCCTCGGTGGCGCTATCCTGAACGCTCCTACCAAGAAGATTCCTTACTTCGACTTCGAAGTTCCCACACAGCTTGAGGGTGTTGACACCAACATTCTCGACCCACGCGACACTTACGCTGACGCTGCAGAGTGGAACAAGAAGGCTGAGGATCTGGCTGCCCGCTTCATCAAGAACTTCAAGAAGTATGAGGGCAACGAGGCTGGTAAGGCTCTCGTAGCTGCTGGTCCAAAACTCTAATAGACCCGTCTATTCATTCTAAATATGGCTCGTTTCCTCCATGGAAACGGGCCTTTTTTTGTTATACACCTTCTATCAGAAATTGACAGAAGTCAAAGAAACATAGCAAACCGACAAAATAAAGACCTCTACACGATGGTCATCTGAAAGAAATGTAGTTACTTTGCACCCGCAATTGAGAGATAAAGGTAAAAGATTTATATAGGAACTAATAGACAAGAATTCTAATTAATTATGTTTGATTTACACACAATGGCCATTCTGGCGACTGTGGCAATATCGGCTGTCATGTGCCTAATAACATTGACACACACGAATGTCCGTTAACAACAAGAGTGCGACTTGAGCTATTCATGTCACACTCTTTTTATGTTTAGAAATTCTAAAATATGTCACATTATCATATAATTTACTTAATAAAAGCACCAAATATGACGCTATTTGCAGAATTGTGAGTAAATTTGCATCCAAAATTGAAATATTTCAAATGAAAAAACTCGTAAATGCAGCATGCATGCTGTTGGTCATAGCTGTTTTGACATCATGTCTGAAGTCTAACGATGATGAGGCCGTATATTATAACGACGCCGCAATCACGTCGTTTACCTTGGGCACACTCAACCGCTATCTGCACACAACAACAGCAGCAGGAAAGGACTCTATCTACAAGACAAGCGTAGCAGCATCAAGCTACAAATTCAACATCGACCAGATCAATCACGTCATCTTCAACCCCGACTCACTGCCTTTGGGTATTGATGCGTCAAAGGTGGTATGCACCATAGGTACAAAGAACAATGGCATAGTAGTCATCAAAAACCTCAACAACGACTCACTGAAATTCTACACCTCATCTGACAGCATCGACTTTTCGCAACCACGCGAAGCCCGTGTCTATGCTACCGATGGTATGTCGTATCAGAAATACACCATCAAAGTGAATGTCCACCAAGAAGACGGCGATGCCTTTGGATGGAAACAAATGGCTGACAACAACCAGTTGGCAGCACTCTCTGGCATGAAGGCCATGGTATTGGGCAAGCGCATCTTCGTATTCGGCAACGATGGCGGCACTACCGTTGGCTATACCACCACCGATGGCAACGAATGGACTACACTCACTCCCAACATCAACACACCGCTGACCGCAGGAGCATACAAACAAACCGTGGCAAATGCAGATTCTATCTACATGATGAACGGCAACATGCTGTTGCGCACTGCCGACGGTAGCCGATGGGACGAGATTGGCGAGACAACAGCTATTGCCAAACTCATCGGTGCAAGCAAGAAAGAACTCTACGGCATGACTGCCGACAACAAACTCATGGTATCACGCGACGGTGGACACCAATGGCAAGCCGATGCCATCGACGCAAGCGCATCACTCCTACCCACTGCACCAGTCGCCACGACATGCTATCCAATGAACATGGCAGACTCTACCGACTATGTCGTTATGGCAGGCAACAGTACAGCAAACGCCAAAGCTGCCGTGGTATGGAGAAAGATTGCAGAATACAACTATCATAGCGAGCCAGGACAATGGGTATATATGGAAGCCGACGGCAACAGATACGAACTGCCACAACTCGACAACCTCACACTGGTGCCCTACGATGACGGCGTACTCGCCATCGGTACGGTGAATGGCAATTTTACCTATATCTACCAGTCGCGCGACAACGGTATCACTTGGAAAAAGAACAAGTACTACCAACTGCCAAACGATTTCGATACCAGCACCACACGCTATGCCGCCACATCAGACGGTGTGAATATCTGGCTCTTCGGCGGAGTAAACGGCGAAGTATGGCGCGGCAGACTCAACAAACTGGCGTGGTAAAAGAACGAAACTATCTTTGAGAAAGATACTGCAAACACTGGTTCTCCTCACACTGACCATACATGCCAGTGCACAGGAAGCTCCCGAATATCGAGCCGAGATAGGCGGGGCAATAGGACTGGTGGCCTATGAAGGCGATTTCAACGGCAATCCGCTACGCAACCAGCAACCCATGCTGACCCTCGTAGGACGCTATCGCCTCAATCCACGCATGGCACTGGCTGCCAATATCAGTTGGGGACAACTGAAAGGATCGTCAACCCATGCCAACACCTACTACCCGGATTTGGAGCCCATGAGCTTCAAACATTCGGTGGCAGACATAGGCATGAGGTATGAATATAACTTCTGGCCCTACGGCACAGGACATGAATATCGGGGAGCGCAACGGTTTACACCTTATATATATATAGGTATCGGAGCCACCATCGCAAAACCGGAAAAGACAGAAGCAGCTGTCAACATGCCAATTGGCGCAGGTGTGAAATACAAGATAGGCGACCGTACCAATGTCGCAATGGAATGGACCATACACTTCACAACCAGCGATAAAATCGACGGTGTGGCAGATCCATACGGCATCAAGAGCAGTGGACTCTTCAAGAATACCGATGGTTACAGCCACCTGCGGTTGTCACTGACATACGACATCTGGAGAAAATGCAAAACGTGTAACAACGATATATAAATGACTATGAACAAGCAACTGGATATGACACGCATCCCTGAGCACATTGCCATTATCATGGATGGCAACGGGCGTTGGGCACAACAGCGAGGTAAAGAGCGTAGCTATGGACACCAAGCCGGTGTAGAGGCTGTAAAACGCATCACCTCGGAGTCTGCCAAACTGGGAGTTAAGTATCTGACACTATACACATTCTCTACAGAGAACTGGAGCCGCCCTGCTGACGAGGTTGCAGCACTGATGGGACTGATACTCACATCGCTCGAAGACGAACTCTTCATGAAGAACAATGTACGTTTCCGCGTCATTGGCGATGTATCAAGAATGCCAGAGTCTGTCGTTCAGAAACTACGCGAGACCGAAGAGCATACTGCCAACAATACTACCATGACCTTGGTAGTAGCGTTGAGTTATTCGTCGAAATGGGAAATCACCAAAGCCATGCGTGATATCGCAACAGAAGTGAAACAAGGCACCCTGTCTGTTGATGCCATCGACGACACCACCATCAGCCAGCATCTGGCAACCAATTTCATGCCAGATCCCGAACTGCTGATACGTACAGGCGGAGAATTGCGCATCTCCAACTATCTGCTGTGGCAGATAGCCTATTCAGAATTGTATTTCTGTGATACATTCTGGCCCGACTTCGATGAAGCAGCGTTGCACGAAGCCATTGCCAATTACCAACAGCGCCAACGTCGTTTTGGCAAGACCGAAGCACAGGTGGAAAATGAAGAGAAATAACAACGGAAATAATTAGTAAAGTGAGAAATATATTCTATTCCAACAAATTGACAGACATGGCAAAGTGCATGATGCTGCTTTGCACCATACTCTTCCTTCCTGCCGCTGTTAAAGCACAGGATGTGATTACCAATCCCGAAATCTCCTATACAGGCACACCGCGTGTTTGTGAGATTGGCGGTATAGCTGTAAAAGGCGTAGAAGGTTACGAAGACTATGTGCTGACAGGTCTGTCAGGACTCTCCGTAGGTCAAGTCATCAGTGTACCAGGTTCTGAAATCACCGATGCTGTGAAGCGTTACTGGCGTCACGGACTGTTCTCGAAAGTGGCTATCACTGCCGACTCTATCGTAGGTTCAAAGATTTATCTCTGCATCCATCTCGGCACTCGCCCACGCGTAAGCCGCATCAACTATAATGGTGTGAAGAAGAGCGAACGCGAAGATTTGGAAAACAAGCTGGGTATTATGAAGGGAAACCAGATTACGCCCAACATGATAGACCGTGCAAAGATTCTCGCCAAGCGCTATTTTGACGATAAAGGATATAAGAACGCGGAAATCAGCATCCTTCAGCGCGACGATGTATCCAATAAGGATCAGGTGATTCTTGACGTTGATATCGACAAGAAAGACAAGATGAAGGTGCGCCACATCATCATCGAAGGCAACGAAAAACTCAAGAGAAACAAGATTACAGGTACATTCTTTAAGAACGGAGCCTTTGCCAAGATACACGAAGCCGGCAAGTTCAAAAACTTCTTCAAAGCCAAGAAGTTCACCCCTGAACGCTACGAAACCGACAAGAAAAACCTGATTGAGAAGTACAACGAACTCGGTTATCGCGATGCCACCATTTTGGAAGACTCGGTATGGAACGAAGACGAGAAGCACGTCAACGTATATATCAAGGTGGATGAAGGTCAGCAATACTACATCCGCAATATAGAATGGGTGGGTAACTCAGTACTCACCAGCGACTTCCTCAACAATGCCTTGGGCATGAAGAAGGGCGATGTCTATAATCAGAAACTGATGAACAAACGTCTGAAAGAAGATGAAGATGCCGTGGGTAACTACTATTGGAACAACGGATACATCTTCTATCAGCTCGACCCCACCGAAGTCAATATCGTGGGCGACTCTATCGACCTTGAGATGCGTATCACCGAAAACCAGCAGGCTCACATCAATGCTGTACGCATCTATGGTAACGACCGCCTCTATGAAGAAGTTGTTCGCCGTGAGTTGCGTACCAAGCCCGGTGACCTCTTCTCTAGAGATGCAGTGATGCGTTCTGCCCGTGAGATTGGTAACATGGGATACTTCAATGCTGAGACCATCAACCCAGATATCAAGCCTAACTATGAGGACGGCACCGTGGATATCAACTGGGAATTGGAACAGAAGTCTAACGACCAACTTGAATTCTCACTGGGTTGGGGACAGACTGGTGTAATCGGTCGAATCGGCATAAAGCTCAACAACTTCTCCATGCGCAACCTCTTTGGTAAGAACAAGATGCACCGTGGTATCATGCCTATCGGTGATGGCGAACAACTGTCACTGTCGTTGCAGACCAACGGACGCTACTATACCTCGCTCTCTACAGGTTACAGCACCGGATGGTTTGGTGGCAAGCGCCCGAATGCATTAAACGTCAGCGCCTTCTTCTCTAAGCAGAGCGATATTTCAAGCAGTTACCGCAACAACAGCTACTATAACAACTACCTCAACTACATGTATGGTTTTGGTTCGTACAACGACTTCGGTCACAACTACGACGCTATGCTCGACGACGATAAGTATATTGAGATGTTCGGTGTAGCATTGGGATGGGGTAAGCGTTTGCGCTGGCCCGACGACTATTTCCAATTGTCAATGCAGTTGGCATACACCCGTTATATGCTGCGCGACTGGAGTTACTTTATCATCAGCAACGGTAACTGTAACAACATCAACCTCGGTATTACGCTGTCACGTACATCTATCGACAACCAGCTTTTCCCACGTCAGGGATCAGAGTTCTCAGCATCCGTACAGCTCACTCCACCATGGTCTCTGTTCGACCACAAAGACTATTCCACCCTCGCCACCGACCGCTATTCAGCAGCCTACGAGCGTGAATTGCAGGAGAAATACCGTTGGATAGAATACCACAAATGGAAGTTTAAGTCAAAGACCTATACTGCGTTGACCAGCGGTCAGAAGTGTTTCGTGCTGATGACCCGTGTCGAACTCGGTCTGTTGGGCTCCTACAATAAAGACAAGAAGTCGCCTTTCGAAACCTTCTATGTGGGTGGTGACGGTATGAGTGGCTACTCTACCGGTTATGCCGAAGAGACCGTCGGTCTGCGCGGTTATGAGAACGGTTCGATATCAAACACCGCAGCCTATCTTGCAGGCACGAGTGCATACTATAATGCCTATGCCTACGACCGCTTCACCCTGGAGCTTCGCTATCCATTCATGTTGGGTAACACCACCATCTACGGTCTTGGATTCCTTGAAGGCGGTAACGCATGGGTAGATACCAAGAAGTTTAATCCCTTCGACATGAAGCGTTCTGCCGGTCTGGGTGTCCGCATCTTCCTCCCAATGGTAGGTATGATGGGTATCGACTGGGCTTATGGCTTTGACAAGGTATATAACAACGGCAGCTACCAGAAGGGCGGCAGCCAGTTCCACTTCATTCTCGGACAAGAGTTCTAACCTTATAAAACCTAGAGAAAGGAGACTGTTGATATGAAGAAAGAATACAAGACAATGGGCAAAACCCTACTGATGGCACTCGCCGCCAAGGCACTATTGGTTGCAGCCATCATGATCTTCCTGCCCCAGAGTGCCACTGCACAGAAGTTTGCATTGCTCGATATGGACTATATTCTCAAGAACATTCCAGCCTACGAGCGTGCTAACGAACAGCTGACACAGATTTCCAAGAAGTGGCAGGCAGAGGTGGAAGCCATCCAGACAGAAGCACAAAGCATGTACAAGAACTACCAGCGCGACGTCGTGTTCCTTTCAGAAGAACAGAAGAAGGAGCGCCAAGACGCTGTCATGAAGAAGGAGCGCGAGGCTGCCGAACTTAAAAAGAAGTATTTCGGACCCGACGGTGAACTCTTCAAGAAGCGCAACGCACTCATTGCTCCTATTCAGGAACTGGTATATAACGCTGTGAGCGATGTAGCAGAATCACGCGGTTATCAGTTGGTATTGGACCGTGCGAGTGATTCGGGTATCATCTACGGATCTCCCCGCATCGATATTTCCGACGATGTACTGTCGCGTTTGGGTTCCACACGCTAACCCCAAAATAAAACAGAAAGAAACAATAATAACTAAACAAACAATTAAACAATGAAAAAACTTATTTTAATGTTGTTGGTGTTTGCCCCTCTGGCAACATTCGCACAGAAGTTCGGTCACCTCAACACACAGGAAATCATCCAGGCCATGCCTGAGTTTACCAAGGCTCGCACCGAGATCGAGGCCCTCACCAAACAATACGAGGCTGATCTGAAGAGCATGCAGGATGAGCTTCAGAAGAAGGCACAGGCTTACGAAAAGGAGCAGGCCAACCTTCCAGAGAACATCAAGCAGCGTCGTGAGCAGGAGCTTCAGGAGATGTATCAGAAGATCCAGCAGAGCTATCAGGACAACCGTCAGGCCCTCGACAAGGCACAGGGTGAGAAGCTTCAGGCTATCAACGTGAAGGTTCTCGACGCCATCAAGGCTGTCGGACAGGCTGGTGGTTATGTCTATATCATGGATGTTCAGGGTGGCGTGCCCTATATCAGCACAACCCTTTCTACTGATGTAACAGCCCAGGTAAAAGCCAAGCTCGGACTGAAATAAACAATGTGTAAGGTAAAAAAGTAAAAACGTAAAAAGATAAAAACAACAGAAACTTATGAAAAAGATGATATTTGACAGCATGGTAAAAAATGCGGTAAAATGGGTTTTACCTTTTTGCCTTTTTGCTTTTTTACCTTTAACTGTTTCTGCCCAGGATGTAGCAACAGATGGCAACACCCTGAAGTATGGCTATCTCAGTTATGATGCCGTGCTCCACAGCATGAATGAATATGCCACCGTTGAGACCAGCATGATGCAGCTCAACGAGAAGTATGCAGCCGAACAGAAACGTGCAGAAGACGAGTTCAACCGGAAGTACGAGGAGTTTCTCGATACGCAGCGCGATATGCCACTGACTATTTTGCAGAAGCGCCAAAGCGAACTTCAAGACTTGCTCAACCGTAACATCACCTTCAAGAAAGAGAGTCAGGCACTCTTGGAACAGGCAAAAGCCAAGGCAGAGGCACCTCTTCGCAAGCGTATTGCCGAAGCCATGGGTCGTGTCGGCATAGCGCGTCGCCTTGCCTTTATCATCAATACCGACCAACAGGCTGTGGCATGGACCCACCCCATGATGGGTGAAGACGTGACCGAGGCTGTGAAAACTGCATTGCGATAAGCGTCATTACCGATGTTGCCCAGTAATCCAGGCCCTATAGGCATCTTTGACAGCGGCTATGGCGGACTAACCATTCTGCATGGAATCCGCCAGTTGCTTCCCCAGTACGACTTTCTCTATCTGGGCGACAATGCCCGTGCGCCTTACGGCACACGTTCGTTTGACGTGGTATATGAGTTTACCCGCCAGGCTGTCATCAGTCTTTTCGAGCGTGGTTGCCATTTGGTCATCCTCGGTTGCAACACCGCTTCAGCCAAAGCCCTGCGCACCATTCAGCAGAAAGACCTGCCGCTGATAGATTCCAACCGCCGTGTCTTGGGCATCATCCGTCCCACTGCCGAAGTGGTGGGAACACTGACCAAGACTCGCCACGTGGGTATCTTTGCCACCGAAGGAACGATTAAAAGCGAGAGCTACAACTTGGAAATCCACAAATTATTCCCCGACATCAAGGTTTCGGGTGTGGCATGTCCCTTCTGGGTTCCTTTGGTAGAATACAACGAAGCCGATTCTCCCGGTGCCGACTATTTTGTGAAGAAGCGTGTCGATCAGTTGTTGCGCCTCGATGCCCAGATTGACACCATTATTTTAGGTTGCACCCACTACCCTTTGCTGCTGCCTAAAATCAATAAATTCATACCCCGTGGCGTGCGTATCGTATCACAGGGGGAATATGTGGCAGAGTCGCTCCGCCAGTATTTTGATCGCCATCCCGACATGGAACAGCGTTGCACAAAAGGCGGACATGTGCATTATCTCACTACTGAGAACCCCGATCGCTTCAAAGAGTCGGCTCAACTGTTTCTCCACGAACCCGTTGAGGTGGAGAATATCTCACTGGGATAAACTGCCCAGGGGCATGATCAGACGCTGCAATCTCCTATCATGCCTCATCCCGCAAAAGTCATCCTTCCAGATGCTGATTGCCGACAAAAGGCAATACCTCACTAATCTGTCAGCTGAACAGCTATTTGCCAGACATCACACAAACGCCATGTATCAATCTCGCGTTCAATACTTTGCACCGCAATAAACATCATTTTTCTCAGCAAAGTAAATTGATTTGCTGAGGAATTCAAATTGATTTGCTGAGGAAAACAAATTGATTTGCCAAGGAAAACAAATTGATTTGCTATCCAAAGGAATATCCGTACCACATCAAGAGCATATCCACAGCATGCTGGAATGACTTAATACAGATTTACTTTACACCGTTTTAACAATTAAAAAACAGTGTAAATGATGAAAAAGGAACGTAGAGCAGCTCGTCATTTTGACGATCAATTCCGTTTGAGTGTATTAAAGGATTAT
>NZ_NPJE01000051.1:0-799 GCF_002251205.1 Prevotella sp. P3-92
CATTGTTGAATTCTGGCTCGTAAGTTCTCTCATGGGGGCTGCTCGACCCCAAACCCCTCGGTGTTTTCAGGTATTAGATTTTATCTTTACCTCTACCTGAAAATTGCACTTCTATCTTGAACTTACATATAATTCCGCCTATAATCAGCTGCGAAAGTAAGGAAATACCCCATATCATGCAAGCCAACTTCGTAAATGCCAGCATCCACTTCGCAGTCGTCCTCCCACTTGTCCATAATGACGCTACAAAGATAATACCATCCTCCCACATTCCCCAATATAGTTTGTAATCTACCCACATTGGTTTGTAAACGCTGCATTTTGCACGTCCCAACACACAACAACTGTTAAAAACACCCGCCAAATCATCACTTTTCTCCCCAAACTCATGCACAACTCAAATAAAAGTCGTACCTTTGCACCGTCAGTCCTCGCCAAGCCTCTTAACAATGCTCAAATCGTGCGAGGCGTTTTTTGTTTTTATAGGTATATGGCAACAAAAATTCCGTTCATAAAAACATACTCCACACCCCAAGAGTTATGGTCCAAGAAACAGAAACCTGTCCTCGTGTTTTAAGAATCCGAAAACTATTTTTCCTTTTCAAAAACTGTAAAACTGTAAAACTGTAAGAATTATAAGTCATGATGTCAATGACCTGTCCCTGTGACATCTGAAAACGTCATTTTCTTGAAAATGTGCACTATTGCCCGTTGTGGGAGCCAGATAGCATGAGTAACTTTGCACCGTCAAAATAAACGAGTGTAAACCTAATTGTTATAAAGTAAGCATTCCGTAAAC
>NZ_NPJE01000052.1:0-9449 GCF_002251205.1 Prevotella sp. P3-92
AACTTCATTGTCAATACTCTTGGAGCTTTGGCAGCATATTGCTTCTTTCCTAAGAAACCTACAATTGCCGTTCAAAGGACTATTGATAGACAATTGACCTTATTCTAATTCGTCGAACTCACGTTAATTATATACAATTATGGCTAAAAAAACATCGATACACATTTGCGCTGCCAAGTATGGTGCCGAGAAGCACAACAGACGCGAGAAGGAGATGAAGCATGTTCATCCCGAGTATTCAAATCTTAACAAGAGTTGGGAAGCTGAGGACTTCAAGTCGGTAGCCGATGAGATTCGCAAGGCTAAGGAACGCTATTCCAGCCATCATTTCTGTCGTAAGGCGAAACTTGATGAAAATGGAAAACAATTGACAACACTTGCTTACGATAAAAAGACGGTCGACCCAATCGTTGACCCTAAAACTGGACTTCAAAAGGTTGTTCCAGAATGGGAACTCGACTTGTCGAAACCCAAGAAGATGCCCAAGAATGCCGAGCCTGTCCGTGAAGGTGTTGCTGTCATCACAGAGAATACGACGATGGAGCAGATGAAGACTTTGGCTAATCAAATCGAACAGCGTTGGGACATCAAGACCAAAGCCATCTATGCTCACCTTGATGAAGGCCATGAGCATTTGGTGACGGATAAGGATCATCAGCAGGGTAAGTATCTCGATTCTGCAGAAGGTTCGACAATCTTTCTCTGGAACCACCATGCTCACTATGTTTTTGATTGGACTGACCATGAGACAGGCCAGTGCATCAATCTAAACCGTCATGATATGTCAGAACTTCAGGATATGTTGGCTAATACTCTCAAAATGGAGCGTGGCAAGAAAAGTGACAAGAAATGGCGCGACGCTCATACTTTCAAGGCTGAGCAGGAAGCCATTCGTGCCAAAGAGGTAGCAGAATATACTGAACGTAAGAAAGCAGAAGTGAAGCAGATTCAGAAGAACATAGAAGCCAGTAACAGTAAGTTGACCAAACTTCAGGAAGCCATCGACGAATTGCTTTCTGCAACGAGTGTTCCAGAAGAAGAACTGGAGGCGGTACCATTTGCTGAAATGACATTCTCCTTCCAAGGTTCAAAGGAACCGTTGACCGTTAAAGACCTTATTAACATGACATTGTCACGACTTGATAGGGAAATCAGCACACCTATTCCTATATTGAAGCGTGAAGAATGGCAAAAGGAACGCAATGCCAAGGCTAAAGAGATTGTTACCACCCTTCAGAGCCAGTTACTCAGCGTATCGAAACTGCACAAAAAGAAAATCAATGATGTCGGCAAGAAGATGTATCTCGATGTCAAAAGGAAGATTGCCTTAGCTGCTAAGACGGACAAGGAGAATATGGCGTTGAGACAACGTATCTCGGAACTCGATGAAAGAGCAGTAGCCCGTGAGAAAGCCAAGACCCAAATTGCAGAACAAAAAGCCAGGGAACAGACCATGAGAGCAGAGAAGGCAGAAAAGCAAGTGGAGGAATCAGTAAAGCGCTTGTCAATGATGGAGAGGTTCATCAGTCAAGCAGGAGCAACGGAAGCCTTTGTTAATTGGAGTAATCTCTATGGTCTTGTCGAAGAAGCTGCTAAAGCATTAGTAACTTGGGCGCTAAGCAAGAAACTTGTATTCACCAATAAGGATGAGCGTACAATAGGCCAGGGAATTGTTGCAAAATGCCAACTAGAAGGATTAAATCCATCCGATGAAAATAATCGTCAGAAGGCGGCAAAAGGCATTGCGGACATTGCAGATTCCATTGTCGGTGAAATTAGTCAATTCAAATGGGATATTGCCTTACGTCGTATGGACCAACTAGCCTCTGAAATGAGTATGTCTGATAATAATTGCCTTCTCATAAAGGGTAGCACATCAAAACGCGGTCTTGGGTAATGGTGTTAAACATGTTTCATTTAAAAACCTCGTCAATAGATTTCTAAATTTGTGTGTAGACTGCGTTGCGAGATGTTTCAAAATTTACTATTAGGATTTTTCATACGCGTTTCAATATAAATTTCAACTATTTTCATTATCTTTGCAACAACTTAAGAAACAAACGATGCTGAAACGATTCTTCCATATATGCGTCTTAGTTCTGCTACTCAACGCCTGTGGTAGTAGGGAGGCTCAGCGTTTGCTTGACCAAGCAGAGGCTGTTATAAATGAAAACTCCAGTGAGGCTATCACCATTCTCGACAGCATTAGCAATGACGGACTATCCCGCAGCCAGCGTATGCGTCGTCTGTTGTTGCTTACCAATGCCCAGAACAAATGCGATACGGTTTTCCGTTCTGACAGTATCCAAAAACTTCTCGTCAATTATTATGAAAGCCACGGTACTGCCAACGAACGAATGCTTGCCCACTATCTCCTTGGACGCGCTTACCAAGATATTCATGACTACCCTAATGCTCTGAATAATTATCAGAAGGCTGCAAATCATGCAGATACGACAGACATTGAATGTGACTATGCCTTGCTCAGTAGAGTTTATGGGCAGATGAGCGATGTTTTCTACCACCAAAATCTGATTGAAGAAGATTTAAAGTTTAATAATCTTGCTATCAGATACTCATGGAAAGCAAAAGACACACTCGCTGCAATATTAGGTATGGCGGGAAATATAGCAGCCTATAAAGGAATGGGGAAGCCTGACTCTGCACTATCCATTTGCGAACAAGCATCCGTGCTCGCCAGAAGATATGGATATAAGAACTTGTCTGCCGGAATCTTAGGAGGAGCCATTACGATACTTGTAGAGAAAGATTCCTTGAACAAAGCCAAGACCTTCATGGACATATACGAATCAGAATCCGGTTTCTTTGACGAAAACCATGATATAGTTAAGGGGCGTGAGGTTTACTATTACCCTAAAGGACGCTATTATTTGGCTGTCGGGAAATATGATTCTGCAGAACACTATTTTCGCAAGGAACTCCGTGAAGGTAAGGATTTCAACAACCAGAATGCCGCATCAAGAGGTCTGGCGCTGCTTTTCCAGAAGACACATCGGCCAGACTCTGCAGCCAAATACGCGCTTTACAGTTATACGATGAACGATTCCGTCTATGCTAACATGGCAACGGAAGAAGTGGAACGGATGAAAGCCATGTATGACTATTCGCGTTATCAGGAATCAGCCCGATTGGCCAACGAGAAATCTGAAAAAATGCACAAAAGGCTTATGGTCATCGGCTTTTCTACGTTTAGTATCATCGCTATAACCTTCATTGTTATACGTAGGGAAAGAAAGAAACGTATAGCGGCTCTCCATCATTACAAACAGAGTATTGCCGAACTTGCCAAGGCACAGTCGGAAGTCATCAGGCTTAGATCCCATGGAAGAAACATAGAAACAGCCCTCTCGCAAGCACAAAGCAATATAGAGGAGTTAAACAATTACACTTCAGAATTAAATCTTTTGATAGAGAAAAAGGAGATAGACATTGAGATTCTACGGAGTGATATTGAGAAATACCAGAGCAAAGAAACTAAAGAAAGGGAAATTGCAGAGGCGAAACTAAAGGATTCGGAAATCTATCACATTTTTGACAAGTTGGCGGCAAAAGGAAACCTGCCTTCTGCTGAAGAATGGCAACAAATGTATATGATGGTCATAGACTTTTTCCCCTCATTCTATCAGTTTATATCTTCCAAGAAATATGCCTTGAACGAAAAGGAATTCAACACCTGCATCCTTATCCGTCTGCATTTCCGACCAAAGGACATCTGCAACTTGCTTGGAGTTTCATCTGCCTATATCACGAAAATACGCAATACGATGATGAAAAAATTATTCGGTGTTGAGGGTAATTCCAAGAAACTTGATGAAGAAATATTGGGTCTTTGAATCGTCTGTATGTAAGAACGGCTTCATAATCAGTCAATTACATTGAGGTTAATTTTTGGTTAATTATCTCTGTTGTTATTGTTTTGGCATCATAATTCAACGATGTAATTTCGCATGCAAATCAAAACAAAACAACGATGAAAAAGATTCTTATTTTATTCTTTGCTGTCTGGTTAGGCAGCATGGCTTCAGTAAAAGGTAACCCCAAAATCTTGCACTCCTCGATCATTGACGAAACGCCCATTTATCCAGGCAAGCCAAAAGCACCTGCTCGTCCGCTGACCATTGACATCACGGGGCACACGCTCACCCTCTTCTATCCGTTTGAGGAAATCATTTCTGTGGAACTCTTCGACGAAGACGAGAACCTGGTCTATACCGATTGGCTGGCTCCGGGTCAGACTTCTCTCGTTTTCCCTTCCACATTTACAGGAGAATACGCCATCCGCCTCACCGTCGGTTCTGTATATTATATAGGTGTAATTGAACTGTAAGCAGAGCGAAGATGAAAATAAGAGTTTTCATTTCTGCTTTATCATTGCTATTTGGGATAACATCGGTCTATGGTCAGGTGAACCTGTCTGAAATGGTTCCGGCATCAACCGACAGTTTACAGAAGAGCAGAATCCGTTACTTCTCCCCCGGTAAGGGAGGGAGTAACAAAGTGTGGGACTTTTCCAGGAAACTCGGATCTAAGGGGGCAGAACAGGTGATGTTTATGAAGGACAGCACAGGCGTGGTCTCCGTCATTGAGCCTGGCAAAATCCGTTATTATCGGGCAACCCCTGACACGCTCGTTCTCGTCGGCAGTGAGTCAACGCTGGAGAAAAGGGACTATGCCCTGAGTAAAACCACAAGGAGACTCCATCTCGTATATGGAGACTCTATCGGCAAGCCGTTCAGATGCGAGGGGATGTACTGCGGCGACCATCCTTTCCGTGAGGTCGGCACGACAACCGTCAAGGTGGATGCCGACGGCTCTATAGTGCTGGCGGAGAACGACACTCTGAGGAATGTGCTCAGGGTGCATACCATCGACTCCTACTCCATCTGCATGGACATCGACTCCGCCGCCCTCGACACCGCAAGGCTCGCACAGGTCATTGACGAACGCTACGAGTGGTATCTGCCCGAATCGCAGTATCCCGTTATCGAGGACGTGACAAGCACCAGCTACTTCAACATGGACGTTGTGGGAACGACGAGATATGCCTACTGCAACCTGCCCTCAGACCAAGTGCCATATTATATAAGCCAGACGGACTTCCCGTCAGACGATGAGCAAGAGGGATTCGCTGACGGGGACGCGCAGGACGACGGAATCATACATTACCAGATAGAGACACACGGGAAGGTAATACAGATGGCATACGACCTTGACGAGGACGCCACCATCACAAACATCGTCGCCAACCACATGGGCATGCTATGCGTAAGCAGGCAATGGACACAAAACGCAGGACAGGGGTATTCCACACAGATAGACTGCAACGGACTGCTCCCGGGAGTGTATATCCTCTATATCAACGTTAACGGAAAAGTATACAGCGAGAAAGTGACACTATGAAAACAACAGCAATTAAAACCGCAGCATTATTATTACTGGCGGCTCTTTCTTGTTATGCCAATGCCGACGACACACAAGATTTGAGAAATATCTATAACAGCCTTCTGCCAGACTTCCAGAATCTGACTCCAGAGGCAAGCGCGCTTGGACAGTATGGGAAATACAACAACTCGGGGTACACTGGTGTGCCGAACATTTCTGTACCCTTATTCGACATATGCTCAGGAGACTTCACTATGCCTGTAGAACTGTGCTACGATGCGTCAGGCATAAAGGTTGACCAGCAGGCAACGTATGTTGGACTGGGATGGAACATGGTTATGGGCGGGAGCATCAGCCAGATAGTATGTGGAAAGAATGACTTTAACCAGAATTCATTTAGCATAAACCCAAGTTCGATAACCAACTTGGACCTGCTCCAGACTGTATTGCCTGGAATAGGATATACACCATATTACTGCATAGCAGGCCTTCCCCTTGTCAGGTTTCCTTCAGTTCCTGCAAACCCCTCTCTCTTCTGCCAGCCTATAGAAGAAGACCGAAAGAAGTTTGACATCCTGAGAGATGTCTCAGACGGGGTAAGAGTCCCGGACATATTCCAGGCTTCCTTTTGCGGGCATAGAGTTTCTTTTGTCATCGACACTGGAAGCAAAGAGGCAAGGATTATCGGAAACGACGCAACGGCTTACAGAATAGAACTAAAGGATTATACCGGCTCCTATCCTCACAGCATAGAGATTACGGACGACCATGGGCAAATGTACGTCTTTGCCGAGGCGCCAAAGACTTCCATGGAGGACAATGCGTCATACAATCTGGCGGAAATAAGGAATGCTGCGGGCCGATGCCTTGCAGAATTCAAATACTCCGAAAAGGGATACAGTCTTTTACAGTCCTATTATGAGACCGTAGGCAAGCGCGACGAAAACTCCGACATGCCGATAGCATCGGAAGCAATTCGGGAGATATTCATAAAGCGCAACCAGCCAAGCACGCTGGTATATGGCATTAGGGAATACTATCCTGACACCATTATAACCGACAAAGAGGCAGTAACGTTTGCCTATGGAAGCAGGGAGGACATAAAGTTTGCGAAAAGAATAGACAGTATAACCGTAAGGTCAAGCGACAACGGCACGATATTGCATACTGTCGCTTTTGCCTATGGATACCATACGGAAAGCGAATATGAGCACACGCTTTGCAGCAAGTACGGATATACAAACGTGTATGGCTTTAAACGGCTAAAATTAACTGACGTTACGGTTGACGGAAAGAAATACTCATTCGGATATAACGATGCGCAAGAATTGCCTTCCCGAATAAGCATGCGGCAAGACTTCTGGGGGTATTACAACGGGAAGACCAACGCTGACGGCCTATGCGCTTCACCAGAATACAAATATGACTATGATGGCAGGCTTACAGGTATTGAGACTGTTGGGCCGGCTAACCGTTACGCTAACGAATTGTACTGCAAGATTGGAACATTAAACCAGATTACATACCCTACCGGCGGCTTCACGTTGTTTGAATATGAGATAAACCACTTTGACGATGAACACGGAAAATATTACTACCCGTCTGCCAGTTCAAGCGTTAAGATTCCGAGGACGGTAACATGTGGTACAGGCTATAACGGAACAGGCTATAACAACACACCAGAGACGAGGGATTTCGACATCGACCAGGCAGTGCCCGTCGAAATATCCTCTGGATCTTCTTATTTGCCTTCGCCACAGCAATACTACAAACTTGACCTGGGCATCGTCGGCAAGGATTCCACAGGACAAACCGTATTCTCAAGGTATTATACTAAATATAATGACATGGAGGATTTCAAGGAATCATGCGTGCTTCCCAAGGGACATTATGTGCTGTCATGCAAATTCAGCACTGTGGCAAGTGGATTAATAACTGGAGGACGCATTCAGGTAACGCTTCCGCCTGCATACGTTGAAGATACATCTATTGCCGATGCCAGCGGAAAGTCTGTCGGCGGTGGGCTAAGAATCAGGACAGTAGAGAACTATGACAGCGATGGTGAGATGTTAGGATATACACGCTATAGGTATGAAGAAGGAAAACTGCTCATACCGACAGTTGACAAAGAGCACATCGACATGCAGTACCTCTTTGCCAGCAAGCCTGCCAATCCTTGTTTCTACTCCATACCGTCAACCCTGTACTGCGCCTTTTACTTTATAACCTCCGACCCGAAATATCTTGCTGTTTGTTCTTTGGAATGCCCGGATGTCGGCTACTCTAAAGTTACTAAGGAGAATTACGACAAGGACGGGCAACTGATGTCATATAGCACAGAGAATTTCCATAACGACGGGTGTCACAGTGTCAACAACGGCATTTTCGGAGTAAACACGGACGGACTCAACGGAAAACTGACAGAATCCGCGACATTTTCAAGTGACAGTGTGCTGATGCACAAGATTTGCTATTCTTATACGGTAATCGGCGGCAGCCCTGCCTTGAGCGATATGGTTTTCTTCCCTTGGGCTCGATGCTCAGACATGAGTCCCGGTAGCAGTGCCTTGGATGTATATTACAAATACGCCCTGATCTCCAAATCTCCCTTGTGCGCATTGCCCTCAAGCGTCACCGAGACTGGCTATGTTGATGGTGTGGCGATGAAACCAGTAACTACAACTTACGAATACAATGAAAACAATTACATGCCCTCCAGCATAACAAAGAGCGTTGCCTTCAACGCCAACACGGAGGAGACATGCCTGACAAGGTATTGGTACCCAGGTGATGCGGAAGCCGTCAACTCAAACACGGCATGCCTGACAAGCGCGCATTGTATCAGCGAGAGAGTAAAGGCTCTGCAATACAGGAACGGGAACACAGTTGGCGGCTACAGGAATCTTTACATGCCGCTTTCAAATGGCTTGCCGGTAGTCAGCAAGAACTATTCCATAACTCCTAACAACAGCGAGGTTCTTGAACTGGACGTGACAGACTACGACGACTACGGAAACATCTGCGGTTATAAGAAGAAGGACGGAACTCCCGTTGCCGTAATATGGTCTTACTGCCATCGGCTTCCTGTATTGGAGATTGTCGGCAAGGCATATTCCGAAGTAAAGGCAATGTCGGGCATTGTCGACATTCTGGAAAATGGAACTGCCGCCACAGAAATAACAAATGCTACGGAGTCTCTTCACGCTGCCCTGCTGAATGAGAGAGCCATGGCGACAGCTTATGAATATTCCCCATGGCATACTCTTTCATGTGTCATCAAGCCTAACGGAGACAAGGCGAAATACCGCTATGACACCTATGGAAGACTGGAAGAAGCACGTGACGCTGACGACAATATCCTTCAAAAATATAACTACAACTACAAGACTAACTAGTATGAACAATATAAAACTATTACTTGCACTCCTGCTGTACGTTCCTGCCCTGTGCTCTGCTCAGACGGCAACGGAGAACTACGTCAAGACAGTGACGATGCTTGACGCGGACGGGACAGACTCGCTGCAGGCGGTGCAGTACTACAACGGGCTGGGCTATCCCACACTCTCCGTCGCCACTGCCGGCACCGACGGAGGGACGGCATGCACCCTGACGACATACGACGGAGCGGGGCGCGAGAAACGCAGGTATCTACCCGTGCCGGCAAACGGTCTTGAATATATCCCCGTGAACGGTGTCACGTCCATGGGCCTGTTTTATCTTGACAACGGCTTCTTCACAGAGAGCCACTACGACGCGCTCGACAGGGTGACAGCAGTCGACATCGCAGGAGACACATGGAGACAGGCGGGAAAGCAGGACAGGACAGAGCATCTCGCCAACACACTGTCCGACCTCGTGCTGCACTACGAGGCTCCCGAGGACGGATCGTACAGCCTCACGCTCCCCGAGAACACATCATCCTTCGAGTACTATCCAGAGGGAACGCTGGCAAAAGCAGTGTCTTACGATGCCGACAACAGGAGCACAGCCGTATTCACCGACCTGCTCGGGAGGAAGATTATGGAGCGCACCGCAGCAGGAGATAC
>NZ_NPJE01000053.1:0-8059 GCF_002251205.1 Prevotella sp. P3-92
ACGCTATGTAAAGCGTTTTAGTAACACTTTTCCTGCATTGTAAAGTGATTCAGTAAAGGAATAAAATGAGAGTGAAGTAATTTAGTAAAATAACAAGAAAAGTGTAAAGTAGAATCAGTTAAAGTCACGAAATATTCGTTGATGATGCAAATTCATTGAGTTTGCTGCCCAAATTCATTGAAATTGCTGAGTAAATTCATTGAATTTGCTGAGCAAATACATTGAAATTGCTGAGAAAGGTATGCTGCGCGATGGGTCTATATGGCTGATATTCAAGACAAACGACCCTCTTCTCGATAACTATAATAACGTCCGTCGGTGATGACGATATGGTCGAGCATGAAGATACGCATGGTCTGGCAAGCCTTTCTCACCAGTTCCGTCAGGCGGTCATCGTTGCTACTTGGGCGATGGTTGTTGCTGGGATGGTTGTGGCAGATGGCAACTATAGTGGCATTGGCAAGCAAGGCCTCTTTCAGTATGATGCGCACATCGACCGCCGTTTCGCTGATGCCGCCATGGGAGAGACGCACTGCCTTGAGGAGATTGAAATTCTGATTCATGAGCAATGCCCATGCCTCTTCCACATCAAGGTCTTGCATCTTGGGGTGCATGTATTGATAGATCGCCTCTGCCGAATCGAGCTTAGGACGCACTTCTGCCTTTTCCATCTGGCGGCGCTTGCCCAGTTCGCATGCCGCCATAATGGTGACAGCCTTGGCAGGCCCCACACCTTTGTACTCCATGAGTTGGGCAATGCTGCGCTTGCCCAGCGTGTTGAGGTTGTTGTTACAGTCGTTGAGCACCCGTTTCATCAGATCGACGGCACTCTCTTCAGGGGTGCCCGAACCGATGAGAATGGCCATGAGCTCGGCATTGCTCAATGCTTCGGGACCCAGTCGCATGAGTTTTTCACGCGGTCGGTCGTCTTCTGCCCATTGGGTGATGCTGAGTTTGTCCATACGGATGCTACTCGACAGAGTAAGTTTATTTATAGAAATTCTTCTCGAAAGCCGTAAACTCGTCTTGCTTTCTGACACAGCGCTTCCACCAAGACTCTATGAATCCGAAGCCATATCCCATAAGCTGGACAAAGGCGGCGGGCACACTGAGGATGCCAACCTTCAGACTCTTGTTGCACACGGTGGAGTCGATCAGAATGATGAGTGAATAGAGTAGGATGGGAATCCACGGACAGACAAACAGCCACAGCCATTGGCCTTCGGGACAATAGTGCATCAGCGCACGGCCTACGGCGCTGGCAAGGATAAGGGCAATGACGCCTACGGTGAAGACCATAGGCAGCAGATGCACTAATTTGAGCGTGCCGGGATGGAGCTTCTCAAGATTGATGCGTGCTATGCCACTGTTATACACCTGGCGGAAAAACTTGCGGAAGTCGGTGCGGCGCTTATGCCAAACCCATGCTTCGGGGAAGAGTCGGGTGGAATAGCCTGCTTCTACTATGCGATAACTGAAGTCGATATCCTCGCCAAAACGCATCTTGGCAAATCCATTCAGATGTGCATAGACCTCACGACGAATACCCATGTTGAACGAACGGGGATAGAACTTGTCGAGTTTGGCTTTGCCACCGCGGATGCCGCCGGTGGTAAAAAAACTCGTCATCGAGTAGGAAATGGCCTTCTGGATGGCAGTAAACGAGGGATGTGAAGCGTCGGGACCGCCGAAAGCATCGACGGGATGCTGATTCAACTCGCGGTTGATGGCAGCAAGATAGCCGTCGGGCAATACCACATCGGAGTCGAGCACGATGATATAATCGCCTGCAGATCGCTCAGCACCATAGTTGCGGCTCATGCCGGGACCGCTGTTTTCCTTATTGTAATAATGCAAATCAAGGATGCTTGCGAATTTCTCGCAAACATCCTTGCATGGGATTTGTGATCCGTCCTCTACTACAATTACCTCAAAATCGGTCTCTGTTTGAGAGCAAAGACTCTCAAGCAACTCGCCTATCTCATCGGGGCGATTATAGACGGGGACGATGATGGAATATTTCATTTACTCCTTTACGCGGTTCAAGTAACTGCCGTCGCGGGTGTCAACCTGTACGAGGTCACCCTCGTCAATAAACAGGGGAACGCGAATCTCTACACCAGTCTCCAGTGTAGCAGGCTTGGTAGCATTGGTAGCGGTATCGCCCTTGATGCCTGGCTCAGAGTGAGTGATGCGAAGATTGGTCTTCACAGGCATTTCGGCAAAGAGGATAGTGTTGGTGTCGGCGTCGCTGACAACTTCTACGATATCGCTCTCCTTCATGAAATCAACACCGGTAATCAGATCCTTGGCAATGGGAATCTGGTCGAAAGTCTCTTGGTTCATGAAAATGTAGTCAGCACCTTCCTGATAAAGATACTGGTAGGGACGACGCTCCACACGAACGTCTTCAAGGGCTTCACCGATGTTGAAGCGCTTTTCCAATACACGACCGCTTACCACATCCTTGAGAGTAGTACGCATGATGGTGTTTCCTTTACCTGGCTTCACGTGGAGGAAGTCGATGCAGAAATAGAGCTTGCCATCCATGCGGATGCAGGTGCCCTTCTTGATGTCTTGTGATTTAATCATATTGTTTTATCTGTAAAATTGTAACTTCTTATGGCTTAGTTTGTAAAAAGCGGTGCAAAGTTACGAAGAAAATATAAAAAAACGGCTTTTTATGTGCTAAAAATCGTATAAAACTTGCGTATTTCGAAAATAATGCGTAATTTTGCAACCCGAATTGTGGAATAATAACAAAAATAAAAATATAATAAGACAATGAAAAGAACATTTCAGCCTCACAATCGTCGTCGCGTGAACAAGCATGGTTTCCGCGAGCGTATGGCAAGCAAGAATGGTCGTCGCGTGCTGGCTTCACGCCGCGCTAAGGGCCGTAAGAAGTTGACCGTATCTCACGAGAATCACGGTAAGTAAATGGCGGTTTCAGTAGGAGACGAAACAAGAACATAGAGAGACGACCCATGAGGTTGTCTCTCTTTTTTTTGTTTATTCATTTGGTAGTATGGATTATTCTTCGTACTTTTGCCCATTGGTTACACCTATTAATAATATATGAACGTCAAGGAATTCTTTGGAAAACTGTTCAGTCCCTATCTGTGCTTCCATCTGCTGGCTATGGCGGCAGTGGTCATACTCATCGTCGTGGGCATCAACGTGGGACTCAGTATATATACTAAGCACGGAGTGGGAATACCCGTGCCTGACCTGAAAGACATGGATTATAACAAGGCAGACCAACTGCTGCAACAAGACGGACTGAAAATTGCTGTCAGCGACTCTGGCTATGTCAAGACTCTGCCTGCCAACTGCATTCTCGCACAAAGCCCAGACTATGGCACAAAGGTGAAAGAAGGCCGCGTCATCTATGTCACGGTCAACTCGCCATCGTCGCCTACAATAGAAATACCAGACATTGTTGACAACTCAAGCTACAGAGAAGCTGAGGCGAAGCTCAAATCGCTCGGATTCAATGTGCTGCCTGCAAAAAAAGTAGCAGGAGAGAAAGATTGGGTCTATGGCATACTCTGCAGAGGAAGAAGAGTGGCTAATGGAGACCGCATCTCTATAGAATATCCACTCACACTCATGGTGGGAAAAGGTACCTACGATGACCAAGATGTAGATATAAACTATGTGGGACCCGATGCCGGATATGGCAACGAAACACAAAGTGGGGGAGATGTCGATGATTTTCAAGAAGTGACAGCACCATAACCATTGACCGCCAACGCCGATATAACGACTGTAATGAAAGATAAAAGCAACGAAATAAACGAAATAGGATACGACGAAATCGAAATGGATGACGATTTCGGACTCGATGCGGACCAACAAGGGAGCAACGGCGGACCTTCTGACGACGGACTGTATGAGCATTTGCGCATGGAAGTCGATAAAGGACAAGTGCCCGTGAGAATCGACAAATATATGTCGGAACATGTGCAGCACTCGTCCAGAAACAGAATACAGAAGGCTGCCGATGCGGGATATGTACATGTGAACGGCAATCCTGTCAAAAGTAACTATAAGGTCAGACCGGGTGATATCATCACGCTGATGCTCGACAGGCCACACCATGATACGTCAATCGTGCCGGAAAACATACCAATCGATGTGGTATATGAGGACGACCAACTGATGGTGGTCAACAAACCAGCAGGACTCGTGGTGCATCCGGGATGTGGAAATTTTACAGGAACACTCGTCAATGCCATAGCATGGCACTTGCGGGATCTGCCGACATACGACCCCAACGACCCCGCTGTGGGACTCGTACACCGTATAGATAAAGATACAAGCGGACTCCTCGTCGTGGCTAAAACACCAGAGGCAAAGACAGAACTCGGTGCCCAGTTCTTCAATCACGATACACACAGAAGTTATAATGCACTCGTATGGGGAAACCTTGCCGAAGACAGTGGACGCATAGAGGGAAATATAGGACGCGATCCGAAGGATAGACTGCGCATGGCGGTATTCACACCAGGCGGAGATATCGGTAAAACGGCGGTCACACACTATCGGGTACTGGAGCGATTCGGGTATGTGACACTCGTCGAATGCAGACTCGAAACTGGGAGAACACACCAGATACGTGCACACATGAAACATATAGGACACCCGCTCTTCGGAGATGAACGATATGGCGGAATGGAAATACTAAGAGGTGAACGCTCTGCATCCTATAAGGCGTTTATACAAAACTGCTTCAAAATATGTGGAAGGCAAGCGCTACACGCACGCACACTCGGATTTGTGCATCCTGTCACCAAACAGCAAATGGACTTCAATTCGCCATTGGCAGCTGATATGGAGGCGCTGATTGAAAAATGGCGCAAATATATGAAACCGGAACAACAAACAATATAACAACATACACGAATGATCAACAATTTGAAACGTGACATCGCCATCGTATGCGGTGGCGACTCTTCAGAACACGACGTATCGCTGCGCTCAGCACAAGGACTCTTTTCGTTTTTCGACAAAGAGCGGTATAATGTATATATCGTCGATGTAAAAGGACAGGACTGGAATGTGGAACTGCCCGACGGAACTACTGCGCGCATCGACCGTAACGACTTTTCTTTTGTGGAAAACGGAAAGGCTAAAACATTCGATTATGCCTATATCACCATTCATGGAACACCGGGAGAAAACGGTATCATGCAGGGATATTTCGACCTCGTGGGGGTGCCATACAGTACAAGTGGCGTGCTCGTTGAGGCTATGACTTTCGATAAGTTTGTGCTCAACCAGTATCTCAAAGGATACGGAGTGAGCGTGGCTGATTCCCTGCTCATCAGACAAGGATATGAAGAACTGGTGTCTGACGAGGAAATTGAGGCTCGTATCGGAATGCCATGCTTCGTAAAACCGGCTGCTGATGGATCGTCATTCGGTGTTTCCAAAGTGAAAAACCGTGACCAACTGGCTCCTGCTATCAGAAAAGCTATGATGGAAAGCTCGGAAGTGATGGTCGAACAGTATCTGGAAGGTACCGAGATTTCTATCGGTGTATATAAGACTAAAGAGAAATCGGTTGTGTTTCCTGCTACAGAAGTCGTGACAACAAACGAATTTTTCGACTATGATGCTAAGTATAATGGACAGGTACAGGAGATTACACCTGCCCGTCTGCCAGAAGATGTGACACGTCGCGTTAAAGAAATTACCAGTCATATCTATGATATCCTGCACTGCAATGGCATCATACGCATTGACTATATCATCTCTAAGGAGGGAAAAATTTCTATGCTCGAAGTGAATACAACTCCTGGAATGACACCTACCAGCTTCATACCGCAACAGGTTAAGGCTGCGGGACTCAAAATGAGCGACGTGCTCACCGATATTGTTGAAAACCAATTCTGATAAGAATATTATGGCTATTCCTGCTGAATTCGACGAGATAAGACCCTATGATACGGGAGAAGTGCAACAGGCTTTCAATGAATTGCTTGCTGACAGACAATTCTCGACCATGCTACGTGGCATCGTGCCGTGGCTGCCTAAATCATTGAGAAACGCTGTGCTGAAAATGGCTTTCATTGGGGTTAAGTCGCCACTCGACTTCCAGAAAAGGTTTATGAAACCTATCGTGCGACATATCATACGGAAGTATACGGACGGATGCACATTCGATGATAACTGTTTGCCACGCGATTTCAGTCTCCGATATACATTTGTCAGCAACCATAGAGATATCGTACTCGACTCGGCGCTACTCGACGTCATGCTTGTAAAAACGGGATATCCTACTACCGTGGAAATAGGTATCGGCGATAACCTCCTGATTTACCCATGGATAAAAAGGTTGGTGCGCATGAACAAGGCGTTTACGGTCAGACGGGGACTCACGCCAAAAGAGATGTTGCGCTCTAGCCAAATCATGAGCAGATATATACATTATGCGGTAACACAAAAGCATGAAAATATCTGGATAGCACAGCGTGAAGGAAGAGCAAAGGATTCTGACGACCGTACGCAGGATTCTGTACTGAAGATGTTGGCAATGGGAGGCGAGGGGAAACCTATCGATAGCCTCCGTGAAATCAATATCGTTCCACTCACCATCAGCTATGAGTTCGACCCATGCGATTATCTTAAAGCACAGGAATTTCAGCAGAAACGTGATAATCCGGCATTCAAGAAAAGTCGCCAGGATGATCTCGATAACATGAAAACAGGTATCTTTGGATATAAGGGACGTGTGCATTATCATTGTGCAGCACCCATCAATACATGGATCGACGAACTCGGTGATCTGCCAAAAACGGAGTTTTTTGCAGCACTCAGTAAGCGTATTGACCGTGAACTACATGCTAATTATTGTCTGTTCCCCTGCAATTACATCGCACTCGATGAGTTGGAAGGAACAAAAAAATATGCACAACATTATACCGAGGCGGACAAAAAACGATTCGAAGACTATCTCAAAGGACAATTGGAGAAGGTGAAAATCGCTAATCCTGACGAGAAATTCCTACGGGAACGCATGCTTACCATGTATGCAAATCCATTGCGCAACTATCTCAAAGCCAAAGCGGAGTAAACTGCAGCAGCTATAAGTTGGCGCATGACATATAATAAACGGAAATCTCTGGGGCTTCTTTCCGAAGAAAACCTCAGAGATTCCTTTTTTCTATCATACGACCTCCATCACTTCAATATAATGAAGGTAAAAGATTTCCAGATGGTTTGAATGTCATTTTCAGATATTCAAACGCTGACTTCTCAGTGGTTTTCCCCAGTTTCTTGGATATTCTTATGTACTTTCTTGGATATTCTTTCACAGCTCCCTGGATATTCTTTCGTAGTCTCCAGATCTCTTGGGCAACTCTATATATCATCTTTCAGACGTATGATTAGTATCCGGATCGTGTTCGATTGGTATTCGATTGTCGTTCGGCTTGTATTCGATTGCCGTTCGGCTTGTGTCCGATTGTTGTTCAATTGATGTTCTATAACGCTTTCTCAATACATTTCGAACACCACGATAACGTCATGTCTCAAAGCTTGTTATCCAACGAAGGTGTTCGAATGTTCGATTTTTGCTACCTCACGTGCGTGTGTGCATGCGTGCGTAATGCCTCAAGATTCTCATCTTACAAAGTCAAATGAGCATTTCGTTCAAGCAACCCTGACTTGATCATTTTATCATCATGACTTTCATTTTCTCTTCTCCAACCGCACCGTTCTTTGCACATTTCCGCAAAGCTTCCCTCTAAAAGTGAAACTTTGAAATAGCGGCATTGGTGCGTTTCAGGTGCTTTTTCAGCCATCGGAAATGAAGAAAAAGATTTGTGCGCGTCCACACGTCCTTTATATATAATAAATAAGGAGTTTCCGTTTTGCGGCTTGACAGAAATCAATCTCTGCAAAAAAGTTTCATGCAATCTGCATTTTTTTTCTCGAAAAAGTTTGGTAGTTCAGAAAAAAGCCGTACCTTTGCATCCGCTTTCAGGAATACAACACCTGACAAGCACTGAAGAAAGAGTTCTTTGAAAGATTTACATAAAACAGAGAAGTA
>NZ_NPJE01000054.1:0-1420 GCF_002251205.1 Prevotella sp. P3-92
TGTAAGTTCAAGATAGAAGTGCAATTTTCAGGTAGAGGTAAAGATAAAATCTAATACCTGAAAACACCGAGGGGTTTGGGGTCGAGCAGCCCCCATGAGAGAACTTACGAGCCAGAATTCAACAATGCAAGTGAAATAAATCAAAAAGGGAGACCGAAGTCTCCCAGAGATTAATTAACTTTGCATTACTTATGTACAAACAATTAACCTCAGAGCAAAGGTACACAATTTCTGTGTTACTACAAAGGAAATGCTCAAATAAATCAATAGCGGAGGCCATAGGAGTCCATCCGTCAACCGTAACGCGCGAGTTGAAACGTAACTCGAGCCAGCGTGGAGTATACAAATGGGACAAAGCTCAGAAACAAGCAGAGAAGCGTAGTAAGAGAACGCCAGGAAACCGTGCCATCAGCAAAGTAATCTGGGATGAAGTGAAACGACATCTGGTAAATGACCAATGGTCGCCAGAACAGATCTCCGGCTATCTCGCAAAGGATGGTTTCAAGATCTCTCATGAGACTATATACAAATGGATAAGGATTGATAAACGAGACAGAGGCACTCTATACAAGCATCTCCGGCATAGGCTCAAGCATAGAAGCAAACCTGTAGGTGCAGCAGGAAGGTATCATATTCCCGACAGAGTCGGCATCGAAGAAAGACCTAAAGAGGCTGACGGAAAGCGATTTGGCGACTTTGAAATGGATACTATTGTCGGACCAAACAACCAGCAGGCTATAGTGACTCTTGTAGAGAGAAGCACCAACAGGCTGTTTATGGAGAAGTTGAAACATGGAAAAGATTCCAAAGAACTCGCGCTTGTCGTCATAGATATGCTGAAACCTTTCAAAGATAGCATACGTACTATAACGACTGACAACGGAAGAGAATTTGCTGCACACAGGAAGATTGCCGAGGCTATTGGTGCCAGTGTATACTTCACCGACCCATACTCATCATGGCAAAAAGGAGCTATTGAGAATGCCAATGGGCTCATCAGGCAGTACATACCCAAAGGAATGTCATTCAAGGATGTCAGCGATAGTCAAATACGGAAGATTCAAGATAAAATCAACAACAGACCCAGAAAAAAGCTTCATTTCTCATCGCCTGATGAACTTTTTTCAAAAAACATAGGTGGGGTAACAAGGTTATTGGAACAAATATAGTAATTTTGCATAAAAATATAGATATGAGAAAAGAAAACTTCGATAAACTCTCAGAGGCTCTCAAAAGATATACTGACGCAGAGGAAGCCTATTCGAGAGCCTGCTGCACAGATGACGAACAGCTGCAGTATGACACAGAATCGGAAATGAATGCCTACTGTGATTTGCTTACTGTCGCTGTCCAGCAAGTTCTTAACGATGAGATAGACAACATACAATAGTACCGATTGCACTTGCCAGTTGAATACGCG
>NZ_NPJE01000055.1:0-1029 GCF_002251205.1 Prevotella sp. P3-92
AACGTGAGTTCGACGAAATATAAGTGTCTAAAAATTTGGTGATTAGCGAAAATTGTTGTAACTTTAAGGTGCTAAAAAATCAAAAGTTTACAAACAATAATCGCTATGATCACCGAGGACAAAGTTACTGAAATTTTCTGTATTGCAGATGACTTCTGCAAAGTTTTTGATGCCCAAATGGAAAAATACACCATAAAAAGCAATTTAAAACGCAAATACCATCGTGAATCGACTATGTCAAAGGCCGAAATTATGGTTGTCATTATACTTTTTCACAGTTCAGGCTTTCGTTGCTTGAAGCATTTCTATAAAGAATATGTATGTGTGCATCTTCGACACTTGTTTCCCAATGTTGTGTCATACAATCGTTTTGTGGAACTCCAGAAGACTATTGCTATTCCTTTAACTATCTTTATAAAGAAGGTGCTTTTAGGAAAATGTACAGGAATCAGTTTCGTGGATAGCACCCCTCTTCGTGTATGTAGGAACCAGAGAATCCTTATCCATAAGACATTTAAAGGTATCGCTCAAAGAGGTAAATGTTCTATGGGATGGTTCTTCGGTTTTAAGCTTCATCTGATATGTAATGAAAAAGGAGAATTGCTGAATTTTATGATTACTCCTGGTGATATTGACGACCGTAAACCATTGGAATATAAAGCCTTTGTTGATTTCATCTACGGCAAACTTGTTGGAGACAAGGGGTATATAGGCAAGAACCTATTCGATAAACTTTTCGTTGATGGGATACAACTTATCACGAAACTAAAAAGCAACATGAAGGGGTCTATCATGAAAATATCAGATAGACTCTTGCTTAGAAAGCGGGCTATCATAGAGACCGTTAACGATGAACTTAAGAATATTGCACAGGTGGAACATTCCAGACACAGATCTTTCGACAACTTCATTGTCAATACTCTTGGAGCTTTGGCAGCATATTGCTTCTTTCCTAAGAAACCTACAATTGCCGTTCAAAGGACTATTGATAGACAATTGACCTTATTCTAATTCGTCGAACTCACGTTA
>NZ_NPJE01000056.1:0-180514 GCF_002251205.1 Prevotella sp. P3-92
CTTACCTTGATTCATGAGTCTAAACTAACTTACAGATTGTAATTTTCTGCAAAGATAGTCATTTCTAACCCATAGAGTCATTTTTTGCTCGTATTTTGTCGCATATCAACCACTTACAACGATTGTTTATCGTTTTTAGTGGACACTAGTGATGTGTAATATAGTTGAATATGCAGTTGAAAATGCCCAGTTGACAGGCGTTAACATGAAAAATGTATTGCCTCCATACAATGAGCAAATATCCGAATTCCCGTCTAAGGAAGAGATAGATGCATATAAGATTCCTTATGATTCAGATATAAAGTATAGACATGCACAGAACGACATTCTAAATTCTGTTGTCGATGGTCTTGCTGATTTTGGAACAAAAATAGTAGATTCTAGAGTAGGAGAATTCTTTGGATGGTCTTTCAAAATGGAAGAAGAATATGTTGCCCTAAAGAAGATTACCCGAGGAAAAAAGCGTGACCTGCTAGATTGCTATGAGATTATTTCAATTAGATATAATTCAATTAAAGAAAAACAAGAGGAATACCATTTATGGAAACCAAGATGGACAGATACAGAAAAACAGATAATGGAAACCTGCTTCGGAATGTTACCTTCGTTGTCAGATCAGTTGAATAATGCTTTTGGTGAAAGAGTTGCAAATAAAATCCGAGAAGAATACATTCCGAATCATTCCAAACTTAAAACAAGTAAATATTTATATGGTATAAATCAATCTGGCGTTAGACGATGGATTGTCAAACGTGTTTTCAATCTTGGTTACAATAAAGATCTTCATGGAGAATACGATGAGTATGTAAAACGAATAGAGGGTTATGGTCGGCAAAGTTCAGATACTGGTAGAATAGAACGGATTGGTAAGAAATATGAATGGATTGCATTGTGGGAGATTTTAGGATGTATCGCAGATAACCACTGCATTGAAAATCCATGGGACACATCTGTCCCGATGAAATATGATGGCGCATGGCAAAACTATTGGAGAGATATAGACCCTGCCTGTATAACAAGACGACAGGACGAAATACAGGAATCTTCATGGCACGATTATATTACTTATCCTTATTGGAATCAGGAGGTAAACGCATGGATGGAAACAACTATTGATACAGTTGATATAAAGAATTTCTTACAGCGAGAAGATCCTGATGGTAATAAATGGCTAACATTACATGATTATAAGACAGAATATGAGCCAAAGGAAATTGGTGCTGATAGATGGGGCACGGCGAGTAGATTTTACATCATAAGTATATACTCATACATTATCAATAAAAAAGATATAAATCGTCTAGTCAAGGATGCGGAGGGTCAGAATTTCTACGACTTGAAAAGGCTTGAACCATATGACAGCAGTTTGTATCATATCACTAGAGAAAAATTCTGGTCTCGTGGAACAACTCTTGAGAAAAAGAATCATAATGAGAGTAAGGCCCCTTTGTATGGGGGGTGCAATGTAAAGGGTATAGTCCCTATAGAACCAATGAATGGTAATATTGAGGGTGATTACTCTGGAACTCGCGCTACATATTATATGCCACGCAAAAATATATTAGATATGCTTAACGCAAGTTATGCAGATGAAGATGGTTTGTTCATAAATAACAGAGGTGAAATTGTTGTATGCTGCAATCCTAATAGAACAATTCATACGCTCTTTCGGAAAGACAGACTTATGGAAGTTCTTCATTCAAAAGGATTGGATTTGGTCTGGATAGTTGTTTTGGAGAAATTCTATAATCCTCATGATGGTAGTTACAATAGTAAAATGACTATGCCAAGCGGCCTCTTTTACATGGACGAGAATGACAATATTAAAGGAACTATGACTTTACATAAACGTCAATGAAGCTAGGATTTACACCAATAGAATATGGTGATTGTATTACTGTTGAATGGATGGATAGCCATGGATGTCATCATCTTGGTATCTTGGATGGTGGTTCTGTATCTTCTTACAAGAACTACCTAAGAAAATTTCTACAATCATTATCTATCCCAATAGATTTTTGGGTTATTTCTCATGCACATCGAGATCATATCGGAGGTGTTCTGAGATACTTAGAGAATGTACATGACGGTTATCCATTACCGATGTGTAAATGTTGGATTACAAATTTTGAGCTAAAAACCACAATGGTTAATTGCTTTTCAGATGATGGTTCTAAGGCAGAAAGTGTAATTCAAGGCAACAAAGTCGCATCTTATTTGAGTCAAATTAAAAATTGCAATGTTATTAATAATTTATATACAGGAATGCAAATTCCATTTGAAGGGTTAACGATGTCTATTGTTACATCCCCTAAAGTTAATGATGAGTATGAAATAGAAAAAGATACAGTAGCAGCAACATCAAACGGTACTGATTACAATGTTGCTCTTTCAGAGTTTAATTTAACCAATTTTGAAGAAGACACGAACATAACGAATGCATCATCTCTTTCTGTGATAATTGAAAGTGAAGGAAAACGATTCTTGTGGTTATCTGACAGCATACCATCTCAATATGTCCCAGCATTAAAATATATAAAGGAACAGACTAATGACTCTCTTTCATTTGAGATAGCATCTCTAGCACACCATGGAAGTAATGGTAATACGAATATGGATTATTTAAGTATCATTAATTGCGAAAAATATTTAATAACAGCAAATGCGGAAAATATACACAATCTCCCAAATAAAGAAACTTTAAGTCGAATTATCATGAATCCAATACGTAATGTAAGCAAACATTTGGAGTTTATTTTTCCAATGGATAATTCGACATTAAGGCATTTGTTTGAGGTGGATGGTAAAAATATAGAGGAAAGACATAATTTTAGTTGTAACTATGGTTGTAGAACTTTGACGATTTAATGGATTGCCAGTTCGGTAAAAAAAGAATGCCAAGTAGCAATAGTGAGTGGCATAATCCAGATGAGATGTTGCCACCCATTATTCTATATACATATGAAAAGCTATAACTACTGTTCTGCGTCCGCTTGTGCCGATTGACAGGATAGTACTGGGCATGAGCGTAGAGCATGACGCGATGGGCGAAATGAAGAAAGTTCTCGTCTCTGTCTCGCCACGGCATATCGTTTGACGTGCCACCACCAGAACTTGGTGTCACGCAGGTTGTACCTCGTAAAGTTTTTCCTTAATTTGCTGCTCGGTGAAAACAATGAACTGAAGAATCGATATATGCTGATTGGGTATAAGGATGACGAGAACAACACCCATACAAGTACCCGTACAAGTTCAATCGACATACAACCGTCTTCTGAGAATGTAACACGTTTGGTATTGGCAATCGGTAAAGAAGAAATGAGTGTGAAGAGTATGATGGAAGCCATAGGTTTGAAGAACCGTCCGAACTTTATGGATTACTCTCTCACACCAGCAATAAGAGAAGGATTTATGTGTATGAAGTATCCTGCCAATCTTGCAACAATAAAGGCTATCGAGCGTCTTGATGATAAACATCTTTCCGCAGATTCCGCACTTTCTTTTGATTTCAAGTCCTAATTTTGGCATCTTTTTGTTTTTTATGAGTTAATATGTGACATGTAACAAATTGAAACAGCCCTCAAACGCCCATTTTCGTATCCTGTACGTCACCGACTATTAAGTACGGATTAATAGGAATAAGTAGGTTTTAGTCGGGCTTTTCCTACGTTTTTGTCGTGCTACACACATATAACAAAAAAGCCGTAAAAAAGGAATAATAAGCACATAACAAACATGAGCCTATACAATGCAAATAGCGTGTAACTCATTGAGCTACACGCTATTTGATAGTGTTTCGTTATGTCTTTACTTATGCGTCTCATTTGACCTCCTCAAATATAAAGTATATTGATAATCAGTTAGTTACTGTTATAAAGATACAAATGATATGCAAATGTAAGTATAAAACCATATAGAAAAAGTACAAATGGACATTACTTTGTATGATAACATCCTTTTCTACAGATTAAGGGTTAACACAATGTTATACTACTGATATTCAGCATATTGAAGCTGTTCTTCCTTGCATTCAACAAAGAGTGTTAAATTATATTAAATCCTACAGGGCAATTATGATTCGTGCAAAGATAATATTTTGCAGTCAAAGGAAGAAAGACTTCTTGAACCACTTCTATGGTTCTATACTTCTGTTTCTGACGTAAGCTGACCCGTACGGTTTTCGGGTTTTAGACGGACATATATACAGTTTACTTTAGGTTAGCATATATATAAGAGCTAACCAAGGTAAACTAAAGTGTTTTTGTCCTGTAGATACTGCACTTTGTGGACTCTTTTCTCCTTTGACTGCAAAAACCTCTTATAGCCTTATCTCCACCTATAACGTCACTTCACACTGCTGTACCATGCAGTCTGCCATGTACCACCCCATCGGGCTTTGATAAGAATTGTGTTGCAAAGGTACCTGTCATGGCGTTCATCCTGCAAGGTCGGTGCCTGTGGTTTGTCCGTGAAATCTCCACGCTCTGATTGTGGCAGAGGTAGTATTTGACGGCAAAACCTTGCATTGATGAGCCATAACACCTTTTGGGGCAACATAATTCTTTAATCAATCCCGATGGTAGTTGGTTCTACATAAGGGAAGAAAATAAAAATTTTATCTTATGGCTAACATTTGCGACACTCAGTACAAGGTGACAGGCTCACGCAAAGCCGTGGCAGACCTTTGGAACACACTCCAAGAGTTGGAGGTGAACAGTAATAATGTGTATCTGTATCTCTTGGCAGAACACTATGGCATTGACTACGAGAAGAAAGGCATCTCGGTGAGAGGACACATCTATTGGGCAGAGTATGAGGAGAACGTGGAAGACGATTATGCCCTCTTGTCCTTTGACACCGAAAGTGCTTGGTCTTCATGCGACTTGTTCTTTGAGGAGGTGAACAAGGCACTTGGCGATGAACTTTCAATCAGTTGGCGAGAGGTTGAGCCAGGTTGCGACATCTTCTATACGCACGATGAGAACGACTTCTTCCCCGAAGAGTGCTACGTCACTGCATACGGAGAACTCTTTGAGGATTGTGAGGGTGCTTACTCCACCTTTGGTGATGCTATCAAGTTGTGGTGTGAGAAGACTGGTGTCTCACAGGACGGAAGAAGCGAACAGAAGATGATTGACTTCATCAATGAATACGAGTATGAGGCAGAGGACACGAATTTCTGCATCAATCCAATCACATTCGGCTAACAAGGAGGAACGGATATGGCAACGATAGACATGGAGCAGTTGGACGGCGTTGTAGGGTGTTTCTGCACCTTGCTTTATCCCCGAAGAGGTCAGACAGAGGGAACGATTGTCGAGGACTTGGGTTGTGAGGTCATTGTCCAGCTCATCAACGGCAAGGAAGTGACGGAGTACAAGGATGATGTTGTCATCTGTGAATAATCAGGAGAGAGTCTGTTGGCTATGTGGCTTGCAGACTCTTTCTTCCTTTGACTGCAAAAACTCTTTTAGGACAATCCTCCAATGAGGTTATGGCTGTTGTAACTGAAATACCTTGGGAGCAAGTTGTGCGGTTTGCTCACTTGCTCCAGTCCTGTTATAGAAGCTATGCATCGACACCTAAGCGCGACACGTCGCCAAAGTCCCTTCGCCATTTTAAGCAACCCGTCACCTTGTTATAGGAATGGTCATTTCGCCTTTTGGTTTTACTCGTCTGTCTTTTGCGACTCTTCCTTGTCGGACACAGAACTTGGTCTTAGCATGATGACAGTGCTATCGCCAATCCTCTGATGTCTGTCCTCTTTTGGCTTGATGCCTCTATTGCTAAGCTGACCCTTAGGCTTGTCGTTCATCGTGCATCAGTGTTCATGCTCCTCACTCTTCTGATGATACAGCTGTAAGGTCGGATTTCCCGCTTCGTTTCTCCAGGCATACAGCCATAGCAGTGCCCCTGTCTGTTGCATACGGATTGCCTCCTTGCTTACAACCTTTGTTCCATTGTTTGGCCCCGTCTTTTTCTGAATTGAGCTATTTGAAAGCCACTTATTTTTACCATGCAAAGGTAGCGTGATGCTGCGAAGTACTTCCTCCTTCTTGTGTGGCCGCTATCGCTGTGACCAATAAAATAGTGCGTAATCTTCCTTTTTCTCCCTTACCGCCAACGACAAAAAGAGTATTGCGAACGATTTTCATGGTGCTTCCCACATGGTGCCACATCCCTGCTTTTGAATGCATGTAAAAATTAAGTTTCACTTTTAAATTCAATTCAAAATGAAAAAGATCGAGAACAACTTCACAGTTTCAGGTTTCGTAGGTAAGGATGCAGAAATCCGTCAGTTCGCAAACGCCAGCGTAGCACGCTTCTCATTGGCAGTAGGCCGTCAGGAGAAGAACGGCGAGGAAACCAACCGCGTATCGGCTTTCATGAATATGGAGGCATGGCGCAAGAACGAGCACACCGAATCATTCGACAAGCTCACCAAGGGCACGTTGCTCACCGTCGAGGGTTTCTTCAAGCCAGAGGAGTGGACAGACAAGGATGGCGTGAAGCACTCCAGAATCATCATGGTTGCAACCAAGTTCTACGAGTGTCCCGACAAGGAGGAGACTCCTGCGGAAGAGCCGGCCAAGCCAGCAACCAAGAAAGGCAAGAAATAGCCTTTCCTCTCCATAACAAGGCGACCTTCGGGTCGCTTTTGTTTTGCTCAGGGACATCAATCTGCTGTTATAGCGTGTGATAATCTTCTCTAATAACAACCATGTGCATTTATTAACCATAACGGCAACGCCGTCTTCCTTTATTCTAACCACTTCGTCCCTCACCATTTGCGAAACGTCACCAAGATGGTTGGCATACAGATATTCCCGGCTGATGGCGACAAAGTCGCTATTAGCCAAGAAAGACAGTATGCCAAGGTCTGAACGCGAGAGGACTGCCATCTATGCCACAAGATGCCGAAGCCGAGGCTTCTGATAATTGTGTCCTTTACTGGCTATCCACTCGCCTTGATATTCAGACCGTCAATCTTGCGACAGCTTCACTACCCACCCACACCTGCTTTACTATTCTTCTTCTCTTTGACTGCAAAATATTTTCTGTTATAAGCGGTGGTTTCGTCCAAGTGCGTTGTATCGCTTCGCCCCACACCTTCAGAACGGCATTACTGTACGGACACCGCACGAATCCCATGTGACAGGCAGCCAACAATGTCACTATCAGAAACTGACACTTCTGATAACTGCCTTTATTGCTGTCTGGCTGTCCCATTATCGGGCTTCGGCAATGTCCGTGTAATGCCATTCTGCCCACCCATACCACCTTTACCACTAATCAACTGTTTTACAATTTCTCTTCTGCTATACAAGAGGCAGTTCTTGTCCACTCAGGCATATTGAATGTGGCAGACATGTCTGCTACGTCCAATCTGCCTCAGTGTCCTGCGGCAAGGACAAGGCACATTTGTCATGCTGACAGGAGTGCCCGATTTGTCCGTTGCGCAACTGTCTCTTCTTGCCTGATATACGTTACTATCTACTTCTAAATTATACTGCTTTGCCCCACGCCTTTGCGAAGCGTTACATGGTCTGTCGTCATACAGACATCCTTGGCTGATGGCAACACGTTGCTATTAGCCAAAGCTGACAGTATGCCGAAGTACCGACGCGAGAGAATTGTCTGTCCGTGCTACAAGCTATCAAGGCTGAAGCTTTGATGACTTGCATCCCGGTCAGCCAACACACTCGCTTTATGTCGGTACAGCAGACCTGCAAACACTTCACTGCCCACCCTTACTGTTTCAATCTTTCTTCTTACCTCTTTATATATAACACATCATTCCTCTTGCAGCCAATATCAATAATCTTCTTCCAATCAGCGCAGTGGTAGGCATATTTCCTGCAAAGTTAGCCGCGTCTGAGACAATCGTCAAATTCTGCTTGAGGTCTTGTGACTGTGAACAATCTTCCTTTTCCTCGGAAAAGAGTATTCTTCACACATAATTTGTCTTTATGTCTTTTCTTGCGGCTTGTGGGAGCAGAAAATATCCCTCCACAGGCTGAAAGGTCTCGAAAGGAGGGAAGAGAAAGAAACGGTTAAGCGAACGCAGAGGGAATTTATTCACTATGCTGAGCGTAAGTTTCTTCAACGTAGTTAAACAAGTCCAGCGACATGGGCGACAAACTTATTTGTATCACTAAAAATAGAAAGGCAATGAAGATTATCATCCTGCATGATGCTGACGCACGCATCGAGTATCTTGACGTAGCCGACCACCTTCTCGGCTCAGACATCGAGGAGTTCCTCACCAGACAGGGCTTCTCAGTGAACAACATCACATGGCTTGTCACATCGGCAGACCATATCCCAGTGGTTTACCACAAGTATGACATCGACTGCAAGACCGGCGAGGCAACCCACACCAAACGAGAGGCAGAACTGCAAGACCTCACTATCCACGGACAACTCCAGGCATTGCAGCACCGGGAGCAGGACGAGCTGAAAGCGGCTCTTCGCAAGTACGGCACGGAGGTGGACGGAGGCTTTGAGGTGCATTTCGAGGGAGAGCAGCCCATCGTGGCAGGTTATCTCTTTGACGAGCCTCGTGACATCGTCATAGACGCAGCACGTTTGGATGCCGACGGAAACTTGTCGCTTCTTGGAGAGGACAAGGAAGTGAGGGATGGACAATACGACATAGAGCCAAGCGACATATTTGGCGGTCAGTTGGACTATGTCACGTCGAGTATAGGTGCATGGATGAAGTAGGAGCATGTATGACCCAGTGCATCGTATATGACGAGACGACCAAGGAGAGCGAGACCTTTTGCTCATTGACCGCAGCCAAGAAGTGGATGCGAGAGCGCATCAAACAGAAGCATGAGGTAAGCGGACAGAAGTACAGAGTCTATTCCGACGGAGAGTTTGTTAATTGCGGCTCTATCAGTCTCACAGGCAGCAACAAGTCTTTTGTCGCCAATACAAGGCAGACGAAGAAAGGATATTAATAACAAGGTAACGGCAAGCCTAACCAACTTGCCACACATATATTGATATGGAAAAGCAAATATTGAGTTTTAATGACTTGCCATCAGCATTGTCATTAGTAATAAACAAGCTGGAGATTTTAGAAGAAAAGTTTTCCACACTAATGACTCAAATTCAGCCCGATAAGGGATTGGAATGGCTTAGTGTTTCCGAATTGAGTGAGTATCTCCCTACCCATCCAGTTGAACACACAATCTATTGTTGGACAAGCAATAAACAAATACCATTCCATAAGAAGGGGAAACGTATCATGTTCCTCAAATCTGAAATTGATGAGTGGATGCAAGATAACAAGAGTAGGTCACGAGCAGAAATTATGAATGAAGCAATAGCTTATGTTCAATCAACAAGAAAAGTCATTTAAATAACAAGGTAACGGCAAGTCTAACCAACTTGCCACTATAACATTTTCACATTATGATTTACACTCACACTATCGGACGCATCGGAGCAAAGGATTGCCGCGTCATCACAGGTACACACGGAACATTCATGGCTGTTGACATCGCAGTGGACGACTACAGTAAGGGCAAGCAAATCACCACTTGGGTAAGGGTGAAGAGCAGCAAGGAGAACCATATCCGTTTGGCTGAATACCTCACCAAGGGTCGTATGGTGCTTGTGGAAGGCACACTGACTTCTTCCATTTGGACAGACCGCAACGGAGAGAACCACATACAGCATAGCATCATAGCTGACTCCATCGCCTTTGTCAATGCAGGGAAGAAGGATGCAACCGACACACCTGCAACAAAGGCACGCAAGGCAGCCAAGGCAGAGGGCGAGGCTCCCGTACCGCCAGCCGATGCACCGCAGGACAAGAGCGAAGACCTTCCCTTCTGAGGGTAGTATCAACTGAGAGTAGTACGTACTAATCGTAGTAAATCCGCTTTTACTATGGTTAGTATGTACTATCAGTAGTAGAATAGTAAAGTAGTATTCACTAATAGTAGTATCATGTTATGACACAGATAATTGCAGTATTAAATCACAAGGGTGGTGTAGGGAAAAGTACGACCGCAGTAAGCCTTGCGGCAGCTCTGCAACTGAGTAAGAAGAACGTCTTGGCTATTGACATGGATGGACAAGCCAACCTCACGGAAGCCTTGGGATTGTCCATCGAGGAAGAACAGACAGTCTATGGCGCAATGTGTGGACAGTACACCTTGCCGTTGGTCAAGTTGCACAACGGCATCACCGTCTCACCCTCATGCCTTGACCTGTCTGCGGCTGAGTTAGAGCTTATCAGCGAGCCGGGACGGGAGCTTATCTTGAAGGGACTTATCACCAAAGCCATCGCCAAAGAGCATTTCGACTACATCATCATCGACTGTCCACCGTCATTGGGCTTGCTGACCTTGAATGCCCTCACCGCAGCCGACTACATCATCATCCCTGTTCAAGCGCAATACCTTGCCATGAGAGGTATGGCAAAGTTGATGGACATCATCCGCATCGTTCAGGAGCGGCTCAACTCCAACCTTAAAGTGGGCGGCATCGTCATCACCCAGTTCGATCGCCGCAAGACGTTGAACCGAAGCGTGAGGGAAATCGTCAATGACAGTTTTCACGAGAAGGTTTTCAAGACCGTCATCCGTGATAATGTGGCTTTGGCAGAAGCACCCATCAACGGCAAGACTATCTTTGAGTATAATCCCAAATCCAATGGTGCCAGTGATTATATGTCTTTGGCAAAAGAAGTGTTAAACTTAAAATAGCATAGCCATGAGCAAGAGCAGTATGTTGAAAGAGGGAATGAAAGGCGGTCTCAACGGACTCCTTTCTTCCACAAAGAAGCCGAGTAAGGAGCAGATAGTCACAGAAACTACACCAGCACCACCTGTGTCTGTTTCTGAGACTACCGAAGTGCCGGTGCATTGCAATTTCCTTATCAACAAGAGCATCCACACGAGGATGAAGTACCTCGCCATCAAGAAAGGGATGTCCTTGCGTGATATTGTCAATGAGGCAATGACAGAATACCTAAAGCGGCATGACACATGAGTGCCGCGCGGTATCATCGCCGAACAGACGATGATACCGCTATCTCTTCTATAAACAGACTTTACTATCCGTAGTATGGTAGTAAAAACTATTCGACTATTATACTATTCGTAGTCGATACTACTTTTAGAAAATACTATCCAACTCATTTTTAGGGCAATAGTTTTCTCTGCTTGTAGGACTGTCTCCATGCTGATAAAAGGCAATGTCGTTCCCTATTACAAGATTTTCTCTTTTTCCCTCATATCAACTATCGTCCTTCCCCATATACAGCTTCGCCCCACGCCATCCCGCCCGTTTCCTCTTTTACATAACAGATTTCTTTTCGCCTGCCTTGCCGCTGCGGATATTGTTTTGCAAAGGTAATGCTGGCGATTGTTCAAACACCAAATCGTCCATTGCATTTGACCGAAAAATCTTCCTCTGCGTGCAGAGCGTATTTTTCGCTCCCGATTTGGCTTTTTGATCGCCATCACTCTTGGAAAGCAAAAAATATCCCTTGGGCAGGCAGGAAAAGCCTCCGAAATAAGGGAAGAAAAAACATAAGAGCAATGGCACACAAGAATGACTATCAAATCCAAAAGCAGTTAGACAAGCCTCAGACTTGGTTCTGCAAATACTATCCCGCACGCATCCGCAATGTGGGTGAGAAGGAGATTGCCGACAGACAATTAGTGTTTGACTTCAAGGACGGAAGAGCCTACGAGGAAGTGGCGCAGCGCACCGCAGAGAATATGCTGACACTCTACGGCAAGGGTTGCGTGAACATCGTCTTCGCCCCCGTTCCAGCATCCACAAGCGAGAGCAACGAACTCCGCTACAAGGCTTTCTGCCACAGGGTGTGTGAATTGACAGGAGCGGAAAACGGCTACGAGCACGTGAGGGTATGCGGAGAGCGTAAGACCATCCACGATAACCGCAAGAACGAGGATGAAGTCCGCAAGGCGAATGTCGTTGAGTTTGATGAGCCGTTCTTCGACAACAAAATGGTGTTGGTCTTTGACGATGTGATAACCAAGGGTCTCAGCTATGCCAAGTATGCCAACCAACTCGAAAGGCTCGGGGCATGTGTTATTGGCGGTATGTTCCTCGCACGCACACATTATAAAGTAAGGTAAAGTATGACAAAGTACGACAAGGCAGTGTCCGTATGCTTCAGCGGACACCGCAGCGTACCTTTCGCCAAGCGGAGGGAGTTGAAGCAATGTCTCAAATCGGAGATAGCCAAGGCGTATGCCGACGGCTACCGGTATTTCTATTGTGGCATGGCAATGGGATTTGACCTGCTGGCGGCAGAAGCCGCCCTTTCGTTGCAATGCGAGTTGAAGGACTTGCAGGTGATAGCCGTTGTGCCGTTCCGTGGTCAGTCTGACCGGTGGAGCAAGGAAGAGCAAGCCAAGTATGATGCCATCCTGCGCATCGTGGATGACGTGGTCGTATTGAGCGAGCAATACTACAATGGCTGCCTTCTGAGGCGCAACGACTATATGGTCAACCGCAGTTCACGTCTCATAGCCTACTTCGATGGCAATCCCAAGGGCGGCACGTTCTACACCGTCAGAGAAGCCAAGAGGCAGGGATTGGACATAGTGAATCTTCATAATAGTGTATAACCCATAAAACAGAAAATGCTTATGGACGATATTGTTGCAATCATCGTTTGCTACTTCGTGTTCGGAGCTTTGGGCAATGTGCTCAGAGCTTTGTTCGGCGGAGAGAGACGAAACGACTTCCGCCGTGACCGCTAAGCGTCTTTAAACCAAGATACGCTGACAGCCATACGTCTGCACCTTACCCCAAAAAGATGCAGCGGATAATTGTGTCCGTAGGCAAGGATATTCAGATTCCTCACCTTAACATTTTGATAAAAATAAAGATACTGCTGCCTATATTTCAAGACAGCAGTATAAACCTTACTCTGCAGGTGCCCATTTGCAACGCACAGGAGAGACGATTGCACCCTCTGCTTTCAGCTGCTTCATGGCTGCATCTACCTCTTTGCGGTCGAGACCGCTGAGTTCTGCGATTTTACCTGCGTTGAGAGGCTGACCAGCCTCTTTCATTGTTGCCAATACTTTTTCTTTTGCGTCCATTGTTTTGATGATTTGATGTTTTGTTTATAATCTTGTTATTAACTCTTGTATTTTGTCTTCCCTTATAATCTTCGGTTGTGCCTTACCTGCCAGAACGAGAATTTTCTTCCCGTTTCTGTAGATGTGCAGCTGTCTGCTTCGTACCACTGCTGTCAAGGTCTCATCATCCTGCATGGCTTGCCATATAGGATAATACACACCTTCTGGTTCAAACAACTTCTTCTGAAGGTGTGAGCACATGTTGGTTGTATCTATTGTCATATCGTTACGTCATATCATTAACATGATTCTGCCAGCTTCTTTTGTGAACATTTCAGGGAAACGGCAGATTGTTGCATACACCTGCTTGCTTGTCACAGGCTGACCGTCCTTTCTCAGGTGCAGCCTATGACGATTGATGGCATCGGCAATCTGGTCGGTTGTCATGCCGCCATTTCGCTTTACCATCACATATACTATGGCTTCTTCTATCTTCATCCTTTATTCATCTGTTTTTCAATCCATGCCATCAATACGGCAACAGCATATTCCTGTTCTTCCTTGGTCAGTGCCCTGCCTGCTGAGATGTGATGCCACTTGAAGAAGCATCCCCGGCAACAACAGCCAGTGGCATGTTGAGCCAGGAAAACAGGATGCCCACGCATGGGAGTCTGCTTGCCGTCGTTCGGTATGACAGCCGGAGCAAGTCTTTTTGCCACAAAGTCCTCTGCGTGTTTTCGTATCGTCGGCAATCCCTTTTCCATTACATACTCCCTGTCTTGCTTGGACAGATGGAACCGGCTGCGAAAATCAGACTTTGCCAATCTCTCAAAGAGATTCGTCAGGTCATACTCTTTCTTATCACCAGGAACGCTTTCTTGCGGCTCTTCCTCTTGGAACAACGATGGATATATGTATTTCTGTGACATCATTATCTGTTGCTTCTGATTTCTAATGTTATATCCATATATGACCGCTTGCCGTCTATATAGTCTGCATAGAGTATTTCTTCGCTTCTGCCTTTCAGAATATGGCACTTACCGCACAGCTCACAGTTGTGCAGACATCTCCATTCATTCAGAACGTAATCCAAACGTTCCTCTCGTGTAGATGATTCAATAGAGGGTGTGCTCATAATCAGTGTCTCCCACAGCGTGGTCAATCAGTGCCTGAAACTCTTCTTCCGTATAGTCTTCTTCCCAACCATACGTTACGTCCTTTATGCCCAAAGTAAACCCTAATGCCTCAGAATAGGATATGCCAATTTCAGCTGCAAGGTCTCTTGCCGCTTGAAAAATCTGCTCTTCTTTGCTTAAGGGCAGTTGTTTCGCTTTCTTATGTTTTTTCTTTGGTTTCCCCATTTGAGTATATTCGTTTAATAATCAGCGTTGATGGGCATCTTGAAATTCCTGTATTTCTTTCGGAGTTCCTCATTTTGCGCCTTCATTTCCTCATACATATCATTCAGTGCGTCAGGAAATCCCCATCCACAAGGGCTTGCCCAACGAAGGCATTGCTTGATTCGGGAATCATACTTGTCCCAAAGGTCATAAAGCACGATGTGGCGCAATGTCTTGTCGAAATTACTCTCAACAGAATCATAGAATTGCTCCCACATGTCTCCATAGTCATAAGTGAACTGACAGGCATTCTCCATATAGAACACCATCAATTCTGCGACTGAATCTTCCGAAGGCTTCAGTTTCTTGAAGTCGGACAATGCCTTGCGGCACACTGAGAAGCGTGTCTTTGGCTCTCTGTTTCTGCTCGGATAGAACTCTTCCCGTATGATGTGCTTATACTCTTCCAGCTTCTGGCCCTCATTCGGCTCTGCATAGAAGTCAAGATATTCCTTTGCCTCTTTCCGTGCAGAATAAAGTTCCAATACCATTTTTATTATTTCACTCTTGTCCATGGACATGAGGACAGACTTTAATTTAGATTTTGACATTTCTGCTCTTTTATCTTAAAAACGGGTCAATCGTTGCCAGCAACTCTGATTTCTGCATCACACCGCTCGTCCTCCACAACACTTCGCCGCGTCTGAACAGCATCAATGTGGGCACAGACTGTATGCCATACTGACTTGCAGTCACCCCATACTTGTCCACATCTACCTTGATGATGCGGATTCTGTCACCCAACACTTCCTTCACCTGCTCAAGGATGGGGTGCATCATCTTGCATGGCTGGCACCAGGTGGCGAAGAAATCGACCAAGACAAGTTGGTCACTTGATATAACGTCTTTGAATGTTTCCATTACGATTTTCTGTAAAATTATGCTATTTTCTTTCCTGTTATCTTACAATACTGCCCTGCAAATGTTAAAATCGAGAAGAATTCAATGAAAAACCTTCGTTATTTCAAAGAATATTCGTACCTTTGCAGCGCTCATCTATAGATAGAAGGAGTTTCGAGACCCGGTTGCCTTTGATGCAATTCGGGTCTTGCGTTTTATAGTGGTGTCTGCAATCTCTTTTTCATCTTCTTTTCCAAAGCCTTTAGTCCATACTCTTTGTTAAGATGGTATGCTGTCAACAGATAGAATCCGTTGCTACGTTGTTGTTCCAAGACAATAACATACTTTTCCACTTTATCATAGATGTATGTTTTCTTGACCTTACGCTTTTTGCCGTCCCTCTCTTCTATGGTAAATACATCCAGATTGTCTGGTGTCAATTCTCTCACATGGTGATTTATCCAATGAAGCCTTTGTGAACGAGCCATCTCGAATACTCGCTTTGGATAAGTCGTACCGTCTTCGTTCTCAACCATGATTTCTTCACAGGTAAGATGCTTGAACAATCTTGCCATGTCAATCTCGCCATCTGTCTTTATAGGATAGATGCGCCACCCTCTGAATGAGAATTGACAGTTATCTTCTATATCACGCTTGAATATTGCATGAAGATCATGCTCTCTTTCTCGTTCACTGAGATATGCCAGTTCCAGCAGCTCAGGGTATTTCTTGATAATATTCAAACTGCTCATTGGCTATTTCAGTGCGATAAAAAACAAATTAAACTTCTTTCTAAATTTGGGAGTTGTGGTGTTGAGACTGATATTACTGTGTTTTTTTATCTTTTCAATCAGCTTCATTTTGGCTCTCACCCTTCCTTCAACTTCTCCCTTTTCATATCTAAGGTTGTAGTTGATGGCTCCCATTAGAACATCTGCCAATTGGATGAAGACACTTTCGTGTGAACGTATAAACTGAAACCTGCCAATGGAAGAGTTGTATTCCATTATTTTTCTGAGCCTCTCCAGCTTATCGCTACTGCATGTGTCCTTGATATCCATATATATGTTATATGTATAATCCATGTCCATCTTGTGATGCAGCAATTGGTAGTACATGCGAAAGTAGAAATCATTAAACGTATAGTCTTCTCGTTTCTCGTCAATCTGACTCTTGTCAACAACCACAGCCCTAAATTCCATGTCATTCATAAAGAACCAGTCTATAAGCTCTGCATAGACTTTATACGTGGCCTCGTGGACATTTGTCCATTTCAGCTCATCACTATAGCCGTGCTTCTTCTTAATATCTTTTATGGCATCTTTTGCCATGCGGATTTGTGTGTATGCTATACTTGTACATCCCAAAAGCATGTAGGGATGACCGTCATGCACCATGTGGGTGCTTTCATCACAGTAGATGTTGAATGTCTTATTCATTGTATCTGTTTTTTGTTTATTCTTTATTCCTTTTCTTCAGCGGTCCACTATGAGGTCCACGGTTCAGCGTCACACCATGCTTGTTGAGTATGCGGAACACGGAACTTCGGCTTGTGAAGCCGCTGATGGCAAAGATGTCATCTATGCTGTGCCCCTCGTTGTACATGTTCACGATATTCTTCTCACGCTCCAGTTTCGACAGTGCCCTTTCAGACTTCTTGGGCGGCCGGATATTCTGTTGCAGATGGATGATGTGTGCCGATGCCTTGCGCAGCACGGCACACTCCTCAGAGAGTGACCCGAACATACGGATGACCTGTGAGGGCTTGGTGTCGGGGAAAAGTTCGTCAAACGTATCGATGCGGTCTTGGATGGAGATGATGCGAACCACCTTCACACGGCAGTATTCTATGAATGTAGCCAGTTCACGGGTGCCACGCAGTGCGTTACTGAACCTCGACACCACCAGCTCGTCGCCGCGCTCCAGACTCGATATGAGCTGCTTCCACATCGGGCGCAGCCTCTCGTGTTCGGACAGTTCCTCTATCACCTGAACACAGCCGTATTGCTGCATCCAAGCCTTGTCTTCTGCATACTCTTCGCCATTGGTGGCGATAAAGATGTAACCTACTTTTGCCATACTGTTGTACGCTATTAAATGAAATCAAGTGCAAAGGTACACTATTTTTCCGAGAAACAATCATACTTGAACGAAAAATCATACTTAAACACGATAATTTGCCATTTTCTTTTCACTTGATTTCATTGAAAATCATACTCGCAAGTATGATACACAAATAAGATTAAACTTACTGTCATTCTTGCAAATATATCGCTGAAACGCATTAACTTTGCACCGTCAATTTCAAAATCAGACTCAAAATAATGACAACAATGAAATATGAAACCCAACTTTTCGGAGGACAAACCAACCTCCATTGCATGAAGCAAATATTGCATAATGCAAAATCAAACTCGCATGGCTGTATCAGACTTGCCATTTGTATTGCCACTGCGTTTGCCGTAGTCATGCTGACAGCATGTTCAGACGGAAACGGCACGAAGTCGTTCCATTCGAGCGATGAAGCCATCAGAGAGTATCATGGCTTTCTGACCACTCTTCGACAGAACGGCAAGGTCTCAATTCAGACATTAGTTAAGATTGTCAACGAATGGCGCGTGTTGGACGATTCCGTGACATCGTGCATCTCACGTGACACTGTCAGGAAAGCCCACTCATACCCGTTCACGGTATATCATGAGTTGAACGACTCCATCCACATCGAGCTGTGCCGTATGGCGATGTCTAAGCAACGCACCTTTCACGACCTGCTCTATCTCAGAGAACAGACCTCTTCCCATGTTGGTGATGAGGAACTACAGCAAGCCGTGAAGGAAGCACAGCCATTCTTCGCTTCCTTGGATAGCCTGCCTATATATAATAAAGGTGGTAAACAGGCGGTACTGAAGCGTTACCTGCTGTTCCTGCAAAAATCCGCCAAGCAAGGCATTCACGGCAAGGAAGACCTGCTCGCTTTCATCAAGGAAGAGCATTTGTATTTCAAATCCTTCCTGCAATACCTGCCGGATTTTGCTGACGATGACATCGGTGACATCAGACGAAACACCGAACACTGCTGTCGGGAGATACTCCGTGCCGCCGACCGCAAGGATTTGTCCCACAAGGATGCAATGATATACCTCTCCATGCGCACCAACCACCGTCTGCTGCGCAACGCACAAGCGGCTATCGAGGATCTGAATAGTGGCAGGGTAAAGGACGAGCACACCATGCACGCCTACCTCCTGATGATGATGCAGCCGTTCATGACGATGGATGACCTTTCCGTGAGCGTGCTCTCCGACAAGGACAAGGCAGACCTCTACAAAATAGCCGATGCGCTCCCCAAGGAGATGGACGGTCTGGCCAAGAAACTGCACCTCGACAAGCAACGCCTGTCGGATATGCCCATGCTCATGATGAAGATTTATGTCACAAGATTATAAACACCCCAAACAGAGAATACGATTATGTTAGAACAGTTTTGCGATGATTTCCTTGCCGTCGTGCCTTTGCAGTTGCCAGAACTGCTGGACAAGCGCAAGATGGAGAAGCCTGTCAAGTATGACGATTACGTGCTTCTTACTTTCCAGTTGAACACCCCTTTCACGATAGAGGAGGTGATGGATATGCTCGAAGACGAGATGGAAATGATAATCCTCTATCACCACATTCCAAGCCGTCATACGGAGTTCGGACACAGCTGCTGTGCCTATTCCAACCCTTCTTTCGGACGGATGTTCAAGGTCAACGGCTCCACAGATGAGCGTGGCATGGTCAGCCAGATAAAAGTGACCATCTATGACTCGCTGGAGCACATGTCGGCAGATGTATGCCTCGACCTCAGTCTGCATTGCAAGAACGGGTTCTTCAAATACATGAAGCCCAAGGAGGAAGTCCTGCTCGACTTCATTTGAAAGTTACATTTGCCAGATGACAGTCCTGTTCTACCGCAACAACGCTCCATTCTGTTGTCCACAACAAAGGCCAAAGTCATGCCACAAGCTCCCGACCATCTGATGAAGGAAACGCTTTACATGAAGATTATCCATCTTCTCGACCGTCACCGCACATGGCTGGAGATTGAGAGCATCGCCACTGTCCGCAACCACACGATAGTCAGGAACGGCAGAATGACCGACATCCTCAGCCGTGTGCTTGTGGTCAAGGCCATCCACCATCATTTCCCCTACACGAGAGGGCAAGTGTGGCAGATAGCCGAGTACGACTTGGAACAGGCTATCAAGAGCCTTCGGACAACCGACGGAGCTTTCCGTCAGAGAATAATCAAGGGAGAACTGACACTGGAGGATGTGGAGCGTATCATATCCACTGCCACACACGGTGTCGTCCAGCCCGACCTGAGTCCACTTCCATTATTCACATGCTATACATATTATGACAAGTAAGATACTGTTTCTCATCCTGATGTCAGCGTTCTTCTTTGTGACGATGATTCTGCACAGAAGCCGCAGACAGTTTATGACACGGTTCTATCTGCGCATGACCGCGCTTGTGACAGCAAGGAAGCTCTACCGGTTGATGCTGCTCATCCTGCTGTACGTGTTCCACTTCCTCTACCTCTGTGTACACTATAACGACATAGGCGTAGTGGCTTCCACCATAGCGTTTGCCATATTCTTTGTCTTTATGGATGTGGAGAGGTGGCTACAGCGTCTGCACGAGGAGCGGACACCCTTCTGCATCGCCGCGTTGGCGGCAGTGGTGTTTGTCTTCACTCCTCATCTGTTCACGCTTGCTGTCACCATCTCCTTTGTCCTTCTGGCATCACTGTTCTATCCCTCGCGCATAGTCATATCGCTGTGGAAGAACAAGGCTGACCGCAAGATGCTCCTCGAAGACACAGAAATGCTCATCATATACTACTATTAAGTATCACCTGTATCATGCCGTTCCTTTTGTATAATGGAGCTGGCGACAAACAACAGTATTCACCAAACAGATTATTGAAATGAAGAAACAGAAACATAGAACGAGTTCCGGCAAGATGTCTGAACGGATGTCCCTGTTGGAGTTCTTGAAAGAGAGGTCCGGGATAAGGCTGTCGAAGCTCGAAGCCTACCTTGACCTTGTAGACAAGGCTTCTGTACAGTACATCCCCAAGGATCTGTGCAAGCAGGAGTTCAGCCTGTCCAACGGGCAGTTTGTAATCACCATTACCGAACTGGCAGGATGCTGGCATTGGCACCGCGCCACTGTCCGCACCTTCATCGAGCAGTTGGAGAAGATGAACCAGATTTCCGTCACCCGTCTCACGAAGAGCCAAATCATCACCATCCCGATGTTGGCTGAGACACCTGCCGTTTCTCCGATTGACGCAGCCTTGGATGTGTTCCGCCAGAAGATGTGTACCGCATTGGACGAATGGCGAAGCGGCAAGATGTCCGCATCGGCTTGCGCCTCGGAATGTGAACAACTCTACGAAGATGCAACAGAGGAAGTAGCCATTATCTTGCAGAAAGCCGACAATGGCAATTCAATTGGCAAGGTGCCATGCGGAAGAAACATTCCCGAATCTGTAGGACACGCCTTTTGTATGACTGCACTCACAGCTGTCTGCGAAGCCACCTTCCATCAGGTGCTTTCGCAGGAAACAGATAACGCCCTCGTTACCTCCCTTCTTCCCTTCTTTTACAAAGACCTGGGAGGAGACTGGCTCTCATTCATCGAGGCGGCAAAGGCAATATCAGAATTGGCATTGGATGGCAGCTCACCAGCCTTGCATCAGGAAAGCGCAGCCATCAAGTCACAGTTTCAGTCACTCTGCCGACCGTTCCTTGCCATTGTAGCCAACCAAGAGGGCTCCTGTCCATCAAAAGGCTGTATTAACCTCTAATAATCACCGTACAACGCTTCTTCTTTTCTACTGGCACAGTGTTTACACGTCTGCCATTGCTGTAAAATAATCGGGCTTGCCCGTTGGTCGGAAATGAGGGAATTTGGGTAGCCTAATACCCCTCTTGGTCTCCGACCATCGGGAGGCTGTCCTTACAAGCAGCAAGCTGGAGACAGGAGAGTTGTACACACATAAAAGGAAATAGGTTATGGCAACACCAAAACAGGTTATGGATTTCCGACCATCTAAGGGAATCACCACAGCACAGAGCAACGAGCACCAACGCCGTTGGACGGAAAAGGGTTGGGGATCCGCTGAATCAACAGGCAACTACGACCGCAGCCGTGAGCGGCTCAACTTCGAGGTTCGGGGCGGCAAGGTTTGTCCTATAGACAAGAGCCGAAGCATCCCGGAGCGCATGGCAGACATCCTGCGGAGCCGTGGAATCAAAGACCCCAACGAGGGACTGGCAGAGCCACGCTTCCGCACAGTGGTCAATTTCATCTTCGGAGGCTCACGAGAACGTATGACAGAATTGGCATTCGGTGACCAGAAGGTGAATCTCACTCACGGAGCGGACAATTCGCATCTAACCCGATGCAAGGACATTGAGGAATGGGCAAAGGATGTTTACCGCTTTGTTGCGGACAAATACGGTGAGGAGAACATCGTCGCTTTCATCTTACACTTGGACGAAACCAATCCGCACGTTCACTGCACCCTCTTGCCAATCAAGGACGGCAAGTTTGCATACAAACAGATATTCGCCGGAAAGGACAAGTACGAGTTTTCTGCCAGGATGAAAGCCCTGCACAGCGAATTTGCCGATGTCAACAAGCGTTGGGGCATGGAGCGCGGAACTTCCGTCTCAGAGACGGGAGCACGCCACCGCACCACCGAAGAATACCGCCGCCAGCTGTCAGAACAGTGCACCACCATTGAGCAGTCCGTCGCCACCCATCAGCGGACACTCGCCTCGCTCCAATCGGACATCCGTCTGGCAGAGCGGAGAGTAAAAGGACTCACCTCAATGGTCAACAACCTCTTGCAGGAGAAGGCTGAGAAGGAGGCGGCACTTGCTGAATTGCATCGGCAGATTCTTGCAGGTCACGACAATCCTGATGCTCTCCGTCAGCAAGTCCAAGAGCTGGAGCAGGAACTGTCCGCTATCCAGTCGAAACTGGACGACAAGCAGGAGAAGCTCTCAGAGGCTGACCGCAAGCTCGATGCCCTGCGTGAGGAGATGACCGCCATGAAGGAGCGCACGGAGGAGTTGCGGCAGGAGGCACACAGATATTCCGATACTATCCGACAAGGTGCGGACACCGTTCTCAGAAATGCCCTTCTCGAAAACATGGTCAGCGAGTTCTCCGAACGTGTGGCACGGCTTTCCAATGAGGGCAAGGACGTGTTTGACGGTTCCCTGCTTCAGGCCTTTGCGGAGAATGGAACGGAGGTGATGTACTGTGCCACGCTTCTATTCCTCGGCTACGTCGATGATGCCACCACCTTTGCCGAAGGTCATGGCGGTGGCGGCAGTTCGTCCGACCTCAAATGGGGACGTGACGATGACGAGGATGAACGCGCTTGGGCACGCCGTTGCATGATGAAAGCTGCACGCATGATGCGCCCCTCTTCCGGCAAAAGGAAGAAACGATAAGCGGCACTGTCACGTATCACCTGTTATAGTATTCACCAGATTAAATTGAACAACATGAGAAAAATACTTATTCTATCCCTTGGCTTCGCCCTTTCATTGGGTGCGCAAGCCAAAGACTATCACCGCACGGCGGACACCACCACCGTTGTATGCAGACTTTCGGCAGACGGTATGCTTCGTCCGCTTAAACCTTCCTACATGAAAGGGGCATTGGTAGCTTCGCCATGGACGGACAACTGGTTTGTCCAAGCGGCAGGAGGAACTACGGTCTTCCTCGGCAAACCGCTCGGATGCAACGACCTATTCGGTCGCATGAAACCGGCATTCTCCGTGTCGATCGGCAAATGGTTCACACCTTCCGTCGGCGGTCGTCTGAACTATGGCGGTATGCAGTTCAACGACTGCAACAACTCCTCGCAGGACTACCAGTACCTGCGTGCTGATTTCATGTGGAATGTCCTCGGCAACCTCTACAAGGACGATGTACACACTCTTGCCAGATGGAGTGTCATTCCATACGTGGGCGTGGGTATGCTGCACAACAAGGTGAATGCCCACAAGCCCTTTGCCATTTCCTACGGCATACAGGGGCAGTATCATCTCTCCCCACGCATTGCTGTTACGGCAGAGATAGGCAACATGACCACCATGCAGGATTTTGACGGCTATGGCAAGGCACACCGCCTTGGCGACCATCTGCTGTCCGCATCCCTCGGCCTCTCTGTCCGCATCGGCAAGACTGGCTGGAAGCGAGTGATAGACGCTCGCCCGTACATCGCACAGAACGAATGGCTTTCGGCATACGCCTCATCCCTTTCTGACAGCAACAGCCGCTATCACGCCCAGCACGATCGAGATTGTCAGACTCTGGAGCAGCTGCGCAAGATTCTTGCCATCGAGGGACTTCTGGACAAGTACGGCCACCTCTTTTCTGACGATGCCGCTTCTTCCGTCACAAATGGCTATCCTCGAAACGACTACAGCGGTCTCAACTCGCTGCGTGCAAGAATGAGAGACAAGTATGGTAATGGTCAAAAGACAAAGGTCATGGAGTCCGCCTCTTGTACAGAAGAATATGGCAATGCTGAAGGTGAGCCGGAAGACGATTACCTATCGCTCATCCACTCAGGAAAGGCTTGCATAGGTGCGCCCATCTATTTCTTCTTTGAACTTGGCACTGACAGGTTGCTCAACAGGTCACAGCTCGTCAATCTCGACGAAGTAGCACGCATCGCCAAGAAATATGGCTTGAAAGTTAAGGTCATCGGCGCTGCCGACAGTGCCACAGGCAGTGAAGCCATCAATGATAACCTCAGCCGTTCCCGTGCCAGATTCATTGCAGAGGAACTGATGAAACGTGGTATGGAAAATGGCACCATCTCTCAGATTTTCGATGGCGGCATTGACGATTACTCGCCCAATGAGGCGAACCGCCATACCAGAATCCTGCTGTATCTATAGCCAGACATACAGCTCCGAACAAGAGCACTAAAACTTTTTTTTCATTGATAAATTTTAGAAAGGGAGGGCTTGTCCGTGATGGATAGGCCCTCCCTTAATCATATATGTATTAACGCATATTCTATGCGCATATCTTTTTTTTATCCGTGTTTCTCAGTACTTGACCAGTCAAGCAGGAAGTCATATATACTCATTATCTGTATGCCGTTTTCGTCGCTCCACTGCTTGGTATGTTCTCCCACGATCAGCAGTTTGCGGAAAGAGTCATCTACAAGACGCAACGACCGTTTCTCCTGTTCCATCTTTTCTGCATCGGGCATACGCCACGCCGACTGGATGTAGATCCGCTCGCTCCCTTTGTTGCAGACAAAATCCACTTCCAATGTCACCCTCTGCTGCTTTCCTTCCGTATTCCTCACTCGATGATAGACGTTACCCACATCCACGAGCCATCCTCGCATACGCATCTCATTGTAGATGACGTTCTCCATGATATGTGTCGGCTCGCTCTGACGGAACGACAGAATAGCATTCCTCAGACCTACGTCCTGATAATAATACTTGGACAACGAACCTATGTATTTCCGTCCTTTGATGTCGAACCTTTCGGATTTTTCGATAAGGAAAGCATCCTGCATATATTCCAGATAAGCCGACACTGTCTTGTCGGTTATGCTCTGCACATTGCTTACGGACTTGAACGTATTGGCTATATTCAGTGCATTGACAGGTGCTCCTATACTGGATGCTACGGTCTTCGACAATTCTTCAAATTCAGGTCTCAGTTCTATGTTGTTCCGCTCGTAGATGTCACGTAGATATACCGTGCGATAAAGGCGACGCAGGAAATCAGCCTTCTTCTCATCCCCAACCTGTGTAAGTAGTTGCGGCAAACCTCCGTACAGTCTGTATTCAGCCCAACCGTCTTCTTTCGAACCATCATACACCGTCATGAACTCCTTGAAGGATAGTGGCCACACATGTATCTCGTCACCTCTGCCTCGGAATTCCGTCACCAGGTCAGAGGACAGGAAACGCGAGTTGGAGCCTGTGACATACACATCCGCCCCTTCGGTAACTGACAAGGAAGAGAGCACCTCTACAAAGTCTTCCACCTCCTGCACCTCGTCGATGATGATATAATAAGTCTCATAGTCAATCATCATCTTTTCCACCCAGTCCAACAGGTAGTCCGGGTTCTTGAACTCTCTGTTCTTCCTACTCTCCATGTCGATGACGAGAATATGGTCTTCTCTCACGCCCTCATCCAATAGATGCTGATGAAAGAGTTTCTTCAGAAGGAACGACTTGCCTGAACGTCGCAATCCTGTGATTATCTTTATGAGCCCGTTGTTCTTTGAACGGCTCAACTGTTCTATGTATCTATATCTGTTTACTATCATATTTTACGAAAAACTGTCACTTGTGACACTTTTTCGGAGGCAAAGTTATATATTTTATCCTAAATCAAAGAAAGAAATAAAGAAAAATGCACTAAAAATCAATGATTTTCCTGTTTTGTAGTGTCTATTCCACTTGCCGATGCCCATTTTTCTTTGCAAAGTTACTGCCCGGGCGAATGGTCAAGTACCGCCATGCTAACAGGCAGAGGACTGAACGACAGCTTTCCGCAAATCAAAGATTTGGGTATTTCATTAACTCCTCCGTCTGTTTTCTTGCCTTATCGCCCTCATTCCGCAGTCTTTTGATGCACGAAAAATCAGTTCCCGACAAGAGGAGCCGAAAGGCTTCAAAAGGAGGGAAGAAAAACAAGTTGAACAAATAATTTCTTTGCGTATGGAATTACACAGATTATCAGAAAACGAGCAGGCATTTGTCGAGTGCTTCTCACGGTTCGTAAACGGTCAGATGGGGTCAGCCGCCAAGGTAGGCAATGCCCTTGCAGATGACCATCGCTATCTTATCAACGAAAAGGGCAAGGTGGTGTTTGCCTTCTTGGAACGCCTTGCCAACGACTATCAAAAAGGTCGTTATGACCAGCGTGACGAGTGGGTGTGCCGATTGGCAGCAGAGGCCATCGAACACCTTGTAGAGAACAGAATGTATTACAGAACACTTAACAACGATTGACTATGGCAAGCAGATTGATTACACCCGTATTGGAGGAGATACTGAAATCCTATCCTCTGTATTCACAGGACGGCAAAGGCAAGGATGCCGTTTGTGTGGCAATATTCTTCATCGGACACGTCCGTTGGTTCGTACTTGAAGGACAGCCGGAAGGTAACGACACCACGTTGTTCACCATCGTATGCGGTCTGCATGAAACGGAGTATGGCTATACCTCCGTCAATGAAATGGAGAGCGTAAAGGTGGATGGCTCCAAATATGGAGTGGACGAGATATTTCAAGTGGAGCAGTTGGACGGCTTCAAGCCGGTGAAACTGAAGAGCATTCCAGACGAGGATTTACAAGCATTCCTTCATAATATGGAATGACCCCAAATTAAATCAGCCGCAGGGACATTACTCCTTGCGGCTGACTATTGTTAGTACCTACTATGAGTAGTAAAGCCTACGATTAGTATATACTACGATACTACTCTCATCTTCGGAAAGCGGACTTGGCAACGTGCTCCTCTTGTACCTCTTCCTTCTGGTACTCCTCCATGTCAAGCAGTTGCTCATACGCAGAGCTGATGTTTGCGTCCATAGAATGGTTGTGGCTGAAAGGGAAGGTATGCTTCACAGAGAGTCCTGCATTGGTCACAGTCCCCACATCCAGGCTATCCTTATCCTTGTTATATTGCAGGTTCAGCAAACCACCATTCGGCATTTGGAATATCGGCATTTTTCGCTGCGCCAATTCCGAAAACTCTTCGGCGGTCATCTCCCTCGCCACAGCCTTCACGTCCTCACTGGCACGTCCTATGCCATAGCGAGTGATATGGTCACGCACTTCTTGCTCCGTATGCTTCAGGAACACCTCATACGTACCGCCGACACTCCCGTTATAGACCACTGCAAAGTCCTTGTCCTCTATTAGCAGGTCATCGCCTCTGTTCTGGCACGGCTTCCTGTAGGTCTGCTCCTCGTCCATGCCGTTCCCGTCATAGTATTCCTTGGCAAGCGTCAGCAGTCCTTGATAGTCACCTTTCTCCTTTAGCTTATCCAGTTCCGATGTGTCATCCGTTGATTGGAGATAGGCGATGGAGGCATAATAGACGTTTTCTTTCGATTGTGAAGGCTCTGTCAGGCTTTTGTACTGGGCAAAAGCCTCCTGATAATTGGTGTCAAGGTCTTTGCCGTGGTCGTAAGGAACAGAGAGTTTCACTTCCAGACCGTTACTCGTCGGCACAGCAATCTTTACAGAGTCCTCCTTCTCATGATGCTGGATATATACAGCAGAACCATTATATGCCAAGACTGCATGGTCGCCGTCATCTATGGATAGATAACTTTTCCCTTGCCCGTTTTCCTGCTCAGCCTTTTTCTCCTGGTCTATCTCCATAGCAATCTTGTCGATATGCTGCGTGAGCATTGAGGTAGCTTTTTTCACATCGAGTAGCGTGGTCTTGATGAACTGCGGCGACTCCTTCAGCGAATCCAGCCAAGACTTCAAATAGGCAGCCGAATCTCCTTTCAGATGCTTTGTCATGCCATACCGCTGAGCGGTCAGCGCAGCCGTCAGTTCTGCCACCAGTTCCTCGCGTGCATACTCTGCCGAGCCGAAGGTAGCGGGCTTGATGCGGTCTAACTGTCCCTCCGCACCCGTGGAGTGTCCCATCTCGTGGAAAAGGTTCGAGTAGAAAGACTCCCCATCCTTGAACTGCCTTTTCTCAGGCATCACAATCTCATTCTTGCTGATGGAGAAATAGGCGGAATCACCGAACATCGGTTTGATGGGACATATCCAACGGTTGTCCGCTATCATCCTATCCACGGGTTCAAAGGCAAACTGCTCGTCCTTCTCTACCTTGGGCATCGAGTATTCCTGTTCCAGTTTCTCCCAAAACTCTGGTCTGACCTCCTTCAGGTTGGTCTGCGCCACATTGAAGACATGGTAAGTCTGAAGCTTTGGATATACATTGTACTTTTCGCGCTCTTCCTGAGAGAGCAGTTTGTAGTCCTCCCACTTGATGTGTTCCTTTGTTTCCTTATTGACCACCGTAAACGTGGTGAGCATCACGGGGAAAGAATGCTCACCTTTCAGTACTGACACACGGGGCTTCTGTTCCTCGTCTTTCTTGCCAGTTTTGTTAAACTGCTGTATGCGGTCGAAGGTACAGAAGCGAGGAATCTTGTAACCCTCCTTCTCGCAATGCAGGAGCAACATCATAGCGTTCATGCCATTATATTCTCGTCCGTTCAGGTTTTTCGGCCATTGCAACGCACCTTCAGTAAACCAGGGCTTTTTCCATCCGTCTTTGCCCGACAGCGACTGAATACGCTCAATCATCATATCGGCAAACAGGTCGAGTGCCTTGTCTTCGGCACTCGGACCTTCCTTAGCATAAGGCTTTCCCATAGTCAATTAACCATTATAGGGCTGCGGAACATATTCGCTCATTTCAGACACTCGGCAGGAGAAGTCCAGTTTGTCATTGAAGACACTGACAGACAATGCCCCTTTGATGTTCGCTTTCACGCCTGGTTGCAGCCATGCCTCGCATTTGCCATCGAATAGGAAGAAACTTACCCAGATGTATTCAAATCCGTCCTGTACTTTCTCTGCGCTGAAAGCGGAGAACTGGCAGTACGGCACACCATTCTTGTCCGTCTTGTCCTCAATGCTCTTGCCCACCTTGCCGCGGAACTCCATCACGCCCTTGATGCAGTCCTCTGCCTCGTCAGGCTGGTGGCTGATGCTGCTTGCCGACAGGTTGAAATAAAGGACATCGCCCCATTTTCTTGGTACCAATACACCGGCTACCTCAATGCGTTCGCCGATGTTGCAGCTGCCCACCTCCGTCAGTGTCCCATCTTTGATGACCGACACCTCGATGGTCTTGTTAATCCCGCTCTTCGCTGGAATGACTACGTTCATGGCAAAGCTCACGAATGCCTTGCCCTCCTTGTTCGTGCGGCAGGTCGCAGCCTTGCTGACCGTTCCGCACACTGTTACATTACATTTGATCATTGCTCGATACTATTTGAATTATACATATCCATCGTCCAAGTGAAATGTCTTAGCAATGACAATAATCTCTTTTCAATCATCATATACTAGCGCACGTATCAGTTCATAGACTATCCACGCTGCTATGATAAGTTGGAAGCCGAGATAGATGATGGCCACGGTCTGACCGAAAAGCCATTGGGTAAGCATGAAGTGTCCTGCCACAGCTACCATACCCACCAGCAATGTACACAGATGACTTGCTATCCTTTTCATTTCCTTTGCAGATTTTGTTGTTGACTCTCAGCCTCCATCCCTTGCTCGAAGTTCTGCGAAGCCTGCTGTGTCGCCACGATGCCTGTCACCATTCCCGCAATCTTCGTCCGTTTGCTTTCTTCCGACAGATTGGCATTGCCCAAAATGAGCGACAGGCGGTTCATCTCCGAGGAGGTCAGTTCACGGTCAATCTTCACCGTACCGCTCTCTGCATGAAGCACAGTCTTGCCGTTCTCACCCACAGTAATGGTGCATTGCCTCATGCCTGGAACAAGCGAGGTCAAATCTACGAGCCGGTTGGCTGCCATGGCAGAGATAAGTCCTTTTTGTCGTTCCTCATCATTGCTGTCAATCTGCGCTGCCAACATCATCAGCGACATGAAGGTGGTCATCGCCATGTCGAGTATAGGGTCATTCGTTCCCGAAATGCCCACGCCGCTGTCCTCCGAGGAAAGGATTTTCTTCATCCAGTCCTCCGACGAAACCTTCTGCTCCTGTGGCGCATTGCTCTTGTATTTTGCCAACAGGTCATTGCCGTTATGCAGGGCCTGTAGCTTGATGTTGCCTTTCTGTCCGATTTCTGCCAGATAAGCGGCTGGATCCATATCCCTTTTTGAGCCGTCAGCCGATACACTCTTCACTCCGAAATGCAGATGCTCGCCAGTGGTTCTGGTGCCGGTATTTCCCGACACCCCCAACTTCTGACTGGCATTAACCACGTCACCTACCTTTACTGCTATGTCAGACAGATGCAGGTAGGAGCATTGCACCTTGCTGCCATCCTCACGGCTGTATTCCACGGTGACGGATTTCCCTCCTGCCGTGTTCGCATTATGGTTCACCGCCACCACCTTGCCGCCGTTCTCCGTGGCCAACACCGCCTCATGGTTCGTCTTGATGTCAATGCCCTTGTGCATCTGCTGCTTGGTGGCATCCATCGGATCCTGGCGATTGCCGAAAGGCGAGGTGATGAAGAGAAACTCCTCTCGCTCCACAGGAAAGGAATACCCGGCAGACTGCGGTACATGGGCAGCAGGCATTTCTCTACGAGGATTATTCTCCACCCCGAACGACCGACCTTCTGCCCGCATCTCAGCCATCACCTCACTGTCATACTTGTCCAGTCCGTTGGCTTCAATGATGCGCTGCAGACTTGCAGCATAACCGCCGCCCGTGGCATAGCCGGCACGCTCAATGCCCTTCGTCCATCCCTTGTAGTCGTCAGGCGACAGCGTGAAGCACTGCGCATAACGCTTGTTCTGCTTCAGGAACTGCGAGTGATGCTCATAACTGTCACCCACGCTTTTGTACTTACAGAATTTCTCGTTGGGCCTATCATCCGTATAGACTCCATACTCTCCGCCATTCTTCAACCACGATGCCGTAGCCTTGATGCCAAAGTGGTTGTTGCATTCGCGCGACAGTTGGCTCTGTCCGTTGCTGCTCTCCAGTATGGCTTGCGCCAAGATGACGGAGGCAGGAATCCCATACATCCGCATCTGTTCTTTGGCTTCCTCCGCATATTGTGCGGCATACGCTGCGTTCTTTCCCATAAGCCTATCTCCTTAGACTGGTGTGTTGTTCTGTTTCTTGACTTTCCTGTGCCATCTGCTTTCCTGTCTCTTTTCCAGGTGACACCATCTCCGTAATTCCACGCTTCGATGATGTTGTCTGCTTCGGCATTTCCAACTGGTCACAGATGGCCACCCGTTCACCAGCACGAATGAGCTTCGGCAGATAGGTGTCGAGGGCATGATATGGGAATCCTGCCATTGCCAACGGCTTGCCTTCATCATCCTTGCGCCCATTGCTCTTTGTCAGCGTAATACCCAATATTTTGGATGCCTTCACCGCATCATCCTTGTAGGTCTCATAGAAGTCACCGCAGCGAAACAAAAGAATGGCATCAGGATGCTTCTTCTTCAAGTCAAGATATTGTTGGACAAGGGGAGAGACAGCAGCCTTGACAGCCTTTTCATCCTTCTTTTCTTCTTTCTTTTCCTCTTGTTTCTTCTCTTCCCTTTGTTCAGAGCTTTTATCTTCCTTAAGTACCACTTCCTTCTGTTCATCATGCTTATCGACAATTGCCGTCTCCGCTTGCTTCACCTCCGTCGCTTCTTCCTGCTTCTCTTGTGTACTTTGCTCGACATTGTTGTCTTTCTGCAATACATCAGCAAACAGCGAGGCGGCAAGGTTCTGCTTGTAGGAATCCCTGTCAGGAGCCACCCACAATCGTTGCCATTGTGACGGACTGACACTTCTCGGCTGCAACTTCTTGCCGTCAATAGTGGCTGCACACAGGCATTCGCCCGATTTGGCACGGAATACTGCCACACGCTGGATGCGGTTCAAATCAACCTCCTGCTCATTACCTCCGAAGATGTCCACCTTCAGGTCGGGTTTCGCCTCTGCCATAGCATAATACTTCTGTGCCAGTTCCTCACGCACACGCTCGATGTTGTCCATCGACTGCTTCAAGGTGGTGAAGAAATGATTGAGGTCTCCTTTGTCGGGATAGACGGCAAAGCCCTCCTTACCTTCGGGCTTGATGTACAATGCCCACCGCTCCTTGTCATCCTTTACCAACTGCACATTGTCGAAACCGATGTCACGGCTGTGGGTTACGGCCTCAGAAGCATCCAACGAGGATAGGTCTTCGATAGACCAGTTGCGCAGTCTTGATACCGTGATTTTCTTGTCGGCGAAATAACTGTCGTCGGGACGGAAGCCCAAGGCTCCGTCGGGATTGTAGAAACGCACGTTGTCATAACCCTCTTTCTGCAAGGCATTGGTGAAGCGTTGCTTGTTCATGCCCTTGATCTCGTTGTTCACCTCCAACGATGCACCCTGTGGCAGCACCACATCGGCGGTCTTGCTGGCATCATCACGCACGATGACCACAGTACGCTGCTCCTCGTTGGGATGCTGCTTGATTTCGTCTGCTACGAAGTAGTGGTTGGGCAACTGCACCTGTATCTGCGCCGTCTCTCGCTGATGCTGGTCGGTGGCATACTCCACCTTTTCACCCAGTTCGGCTTTCTTCAACACCTTCAGCGCACCGTTCACCTCACTCTCGATGGCATCAATCAGACAAGGGTCTTCCTTCAGTTCCCTCGTCCAATAGTCCACCATGCTAAGGCTGTCCTTTGACAGACGGGCAGGCAGTCCCAGTTCGAGCATCTTCACGCCCGAAGCTATCTCAGTGATGAGTCGTTCCTTCTTCACGGCATCCTCCGACGGGGCTTTGCCGTTCTTCATGACCATGCCCTCACGTGCCAACCGCTGCTGATGACCGGTGGCAGACACCAACTGACGCATCATCTCCTGTACATAGTCATTGTAGTGCTCGAAGTCACGCTGCCGTGGCAGGTAGATGACATCCTTCTCGGTGTCGTAGTGCGCCACACCCGTGCCGTCCTGACGTACATTCACGAGGTTGTCCTTCATCTTCTGAAGGAATCCGTTGACGCACCCATGCAGCTGCTTGTCCTCCTTGTCGCCATAACCTCTATCCTCCACCGTGCCATCCTTCTTCAATGCCGTAGTGTAGGCTGTTTCGTTAGCCATAGGCAGTAGCGTCTGGTCGATATTGAACAGCACACGGATCTCACGGTTTTTCACTCCCTTGTACTGCTGTTTGTCCTGTTCCGACAGTTCTGCGTATGCCTCCTTGGTGATGACATCGTCGGGATTGTTGCGGTTGACGTACTTATTCCAATTGTAATACAGGAACGGCACACCTTTCTCATGCTCCCTCACGCTCTCACCCCGTGCCTTCGCTTCGGAGAACTGCGTAAACAGATTGCTCTTGCAACCCTTGGCATCGGAGTCAAGGGCAAGGACAAGGGCATTGAACGGACTGACCGAAAAGCCCTTGGGATAGAGCTTCGGATAGAGTTTGCCGCTTGCATTCAACCAATGTCCCTTGGCATCCACCGCACTCGTCAGTGCCTCAGTGAGCAGCGACACCTGCTTCTCCGCCGTCCGCTTCTCAAATTCTGATTTCTCTTTCATGCTTTTATCTTTTTGTTTATCTCAATCACATTCTATAATTGGCTTACCAAGCCACCGTTCCCGACAATTTTGTTGTCGGGCTTCACTGTATTCCCCTCGGTCGCACCACGCTCTCCCGTGCCTGCTCTTCGTACTGCATTGCTGCCATCTGTCGCATCTGGTCGTTCTTGGCAAGTATGGCGTTAGCCAATGTATTCAGCGGCAATGCCCCCGACTGATGCGCCCCAATCACACTGTCAGGCAGTTGAATGGTACAAGGCACATGGTCAATGTTGGCAACGAGACACCGCCCTTGCAGCATCGGGTTGCTGATACGAGGATTGAGTGGTTCATCAGGATATTGGCGGTACTGAATGCGAGATGCAGCAGGACTAACTGTAGGTGCAATGCCTTCCTGCTGTTTCCTGCCCAGCACCTCATGTCCCGCTTTGTTGAGCAGATTGGCACCTCCCATACCCATCAACAGCATCTTCAGTATAGGATTCTTCACGAACATTCCAGCCACGATAGAGGCCAAAGGAAGGAGGCTATTGTCCATATTCAGCGATTTTGTCTTGCCAGTGAACAGTCCCACCAGTACATCGGGCAGCATCGCCAACACATAACCAAGGTTCTTGCCGATGTCTGAAAAGCCGTTCAGTCCAAAACTCTGCAACAGCCCGTCCCATCCATTTTCGTTTGTTTGTAAGGCTGTTTCCTCCTGCTGGACTACAGATGGTGTTGCCTCTTCAGTCGATGAATCAGGAGTTTCTTTCGGTTCTGCCTTCTTCTCCTTCTCAGCCTCTGCATCCAGTCTCGCCTTAACCTCCAGATACTCGTCTTCCTGTCCAGGCGCAACTATCAAGGGCACATCCTTGTACTTGCCTGTACGTTTGGTTGCTTCGTTTCTCTGAGGGTCAAGGAACGTACCTTTGTTCCAAGGAAAAGAGGTCTGCTCGGTTTGTTTCGTCCAATCCATAAAAGTGATATTGCTCGTGGGAATCTTGTTCTTGAAATGGCTGTTGGTAGCCTTGATATAGCTGTTCTCGTGGTTCTTGATGACTTTTGCCTGTTTGCGGAATGAGGCGAAGACGTTGGTGCCCGTACCGAAAACTCCCTTGCTGATACACTCCTCGACACAGACCTCTTGGCTGCTACCTTTCTTGCTTAGGTGCTCCATGCCGACATTCATCACCATATCGATACCGACAAACTTGGCGAAGGTTGCCCATGAGCCAATCCCTCCCATGGCCACGACATCGGCACCCGCTCCGGCTGCCCATCCCGCTGCCTTCTCTGTTCGAGAGGGCTTATAGGCTGCCTCTCCTTTGGCTTCTATCTCTGCGGCAAGGGGTGACTTGTTCAGTTCGTAGGGCAGACCGAACAGACTGCTTTGTGCCGCCTTGCGGATGATATAGTCGGCAGAAGATGTTGGCATACGGTCTTTCACCATTTTTTCTATCATCAGCTGCTCCATGCGGTGATCGATATAGGCGTATGCCAAATCACAACCGAGTTGTTTAGAGAGTGCATCGTACCGCTCTCGTCCTATCTCCGTCACCACCGCCTTGCGCCATTCCTCAGCCATCACGGCAAGGTCACGCTGCATATCCTTGTTGCCGACAATAGCCTCCTTGCACATCGCCAGATAGTCTTCGGTGGTCTTGCTGTTCCACTTGCCTGTAATCTTCAGCGTGGCGTATGGGTCATCACCAGGCATATTGGCAGTGGCCAATGAGCGTAGGATGCCAGCCGTACTGTTGGAGTAGGCTCGCATCTCGTCTGCCTGTCTGTTGGACAAGTCCCGTTGCACCCTGCCCATCACGGGGGCAAGGTGACACCCGAAGTAGTCGCCCATCAGACGCTCTATCTCTGCGAATCGCTGACTGTTCTTAACTGCCATATACCTTGTTTATATATTATACTGCTGTAATATCTGTTCCTTTGTCTGCTCGATGGCATTGTGATATATCTCCATCTGCTTAGGATAGTGTTCCTCCAACCATGCGTCCTTGTCCACTTGGCAGTGGATGAACTGCACGGCCATACGTTCCTCAATCTCCACGGAGGGTTCCCCCTCTTCCTTACCATTGAACCATGCCTTTGTCCACCATCTCACGCCAGCCCGGTCGGGATAGACGCTCACTATCCTCGGAATGTCGAAGCTCTGGATATCCACGTCCAAGTCGGCAAGAGGGTCGATGATGCCGTCATGCGTCAGGGCTTGCTCTTGGAGTTTTTTTTTAACACCTCGTCCATCGTGGAGAGATATACCTGATGTCGCATGGCAAGATAGTTGAGAAAGTCGGCAATGAGCAGGTTCTGCACCTTAGTCGCCAAAGGCATACAGCGGTTGCCGATGCCCAAGGGATTAGCCATGCTCGGCATGGTCTCGTAGAAATAATGCTTGCTCGCTCCCAACGAGAAGATGTTTCTCAACGACTGCTCCGTATGTTCGGGCAGAGAGTATGCTCCTTGTTGAAGGTCCTCGAAGTAGGAGGGAAGGAAGCGGAGCATCAATGCCTCTATCTCCTGACGGTCGGTGTCGTAGGGTGAAGGGATGTTCATGTCCAGTTCATTGATGCCCATTTGGGAATTGTGCTCCAATGCCTTGATATTGCCGTAGAGCATGGTGAGGAACTCCAACGGATTGATTTCCTCTCCGTCAAACCTCACCTCCATGTGCAGCAGGTCGCCACTGATGGCGATGGTCTGACCGGCCTTGACGCTTTGGGAGAAGTTGGCGAAGACATTGGAGAGATGCCTGTAAGTCACTTCGTATTTGCCGTAGCGGATGGTCTGGTAGATGCCATGCTCCGCGTCCGACCCAATGGCAGAGACGGTTCCCGTTGCCACCGCCGACAGCAGGTAATGGTTCACTGAGAAGTCTATGCCGTGATGGAAGAATGTTTCTCCCGTCACGGGATTTTTCTGCTCTCCGTAACCCAAGGACATCTGCACGTCCTGCTTTATAGGCTCCTCAAACGGCATACAGTAGCCGCTCGATGAGCGCAGTATCATTTCTTCTGTATATCTCATATCACTGTATATTGGTTATCGTTTCATCCCTCTGCTTTGGGTCTCTGCTTCTTTCATGTTCTGCCCATGTGAAGACGTACCGCCTCTGTTAGGCAGAGTTTGCGCCACCTTAGAATTGTTCCCGATGATCATCGCTCCAAGCAGGGCACCCGCAATCTTGCTCATCCAACCAAAGCGTCCGAATACCATGAAGGCGGCAGCCACCAGTCCGACGATGCTCATACCCGACACGTTGCCCTTGCCGATATTGCCAAAGAGATTGCCTATCATGTCGCATCCTACGCCTCCGAACATATTCCTAAAGAAATCACTGATGCCGCTGAACTGGGTGTCCATCTTTCCGGCTACAGTGTTCACCGCATCAACGGCTTCACCAGCCTTGCCCGTCAGACGTTGCACATCGTTGGCGGTTTGTGCCACCGCTTCCGTGGCATTCTCGCCGATGACAGCATCACCTACGATGCGTGCCACGCTCTTGTCTGTGGTCAGCTTCTCCCATGTCACATAGCCTGCGGCACTACCCACTGCGGCCGTCTGCATAGCCTTGCCGGCTCCCATAAGGGTGCGTTGCGGGTGGAGTGCCGCACTGCCTAAGGTCTTTCCAGTTACTCCGATGACATGGCCAGTACCTCGTGCCGCCTTGCCACCATATTTCAATAATGAACTCCAAAATCCCATATCTTATCGTTTTTTAATCACGGTTTGACTTCGTCTTCTTCTGTCACGACTCGGCATAGCTCGAACAAGTTCGGCTCTGCTCTCGCTGCTCCATCAGTTTACGTTCTTGCCCACCTGCTTCCACCGCCTCTTGGCAGCCGCTGCTATCTCGGCTTTGTTCGCTTTGGTGGGTCTTGCCCCTTCGTCTATCTCCATCCAAACATCGCCCATGGTGGTGTATTTCACCGCCCTCGTCAGTCGCTTCAACTGCTTGTTCATCTTCTTCAGTTTGGGTCGGATGCCGAAGACTATCTCCACACGCTCCTTCTCGGTCATCTTGTTGCCCGACAGGCATACCGTGCGTATGTCATTAACTATCTCGATGCTGTTCATAATCAGCTCGCGGTATATCTTGTTGCGCTTGGCTGACAGGGCTACGGCAAGTCCGTTGGCAGGATGGGCATCCAACTGCGCCACCAATCCACCCATATTGTCCACCAACTGACCTATCTCGTGATAGAAACCATATATCTGTGCGGCATAGCTGACGATGGAACGGAAGGAGTCCAGATAGTTGTTGAACTCCCGCTGCAGGTCGGTAGTGGCTTCCACTTCCTCCTTGGTCCAGATATGGCCGGTGGATTGTAGCAGCATCACTTTCTCCTGATTCTTCAGTTCTTTCTCCGCCTTGTTGGTGTACATCAGAATCATCCCCGCAAGAGTCGGGTCGTTCTGCGCCCGCACTCCTGCAAAAGATGATATAAACATAAAAATGGCAATTGATATGAAATACTTCATGACTGATTCCTTTATCGTTAATCACTGATGGTCATACGTCCTGCTCTGCGCCATCTGCTAAGGGCTTGGGTGGCTATCTCTCCATTGCTTCGGTCTATCATCCCTGCCGTCACGCCGTTCCACACATCGGTCATGGTGTAATATCGTATAGACAGATAAAGACGATGCAGCTTCTTGCTGAAGGCACTCAGCTTGTCGTTCAGTGCCCACAGCGTCTTGCTCCTTTCCGCACCAGTCAGCATGTTCTCTTTGCCTCCTTTGGCGACTGCATCTTTCAGCAGTGTGAAGACGGACACCAATTCCGTGGCGGTCTCCATATACAGGTTGTTCATCGAGAGGGTGGCAACGATGCCTTGCGGATTATTGTTGATGGCCTTGCGCATCTTACACAAGGTGATGAATATCTTCACTCCATCGTCGTACAGATAGGTACAGGCTTTGAGGGAAGAGGCATAACCACTGGCGGTTTTCAGATAACTGTTGTACTTCTTCTCCCATTCGTGTATCTTGGTGAACTCTGCGGCGATGGTATTCTGCAACAGGGCAGTCTTGGTCTGACCTTTGATTTCCTTCTCTATCTCACCGTTGATGGCTTCGTTGCCCTCTGCTAATGCCATCCATTCCAAAGGGTTGGCAGTCACAATCTGTGCATGGGCTGACGGCACGCTCAGTACCAATGCCACGACAATGAACCAAATCTTATCTATTCGTAATCTCATATACGCCCTTTCTTCGTTTGTTCGTTTCTACTCTTGTTCGTATCACACTCACCACGTCATAGCTGTTGCTGATGCCGGTCATTTCCAGTTTCGGTGTCGTTCTATCCATCGACAACACGGTCACGCTTTTCAGTCCGCATAACTGTTGTATCAATGTCTGATGCTCGGCAAAGTCCACCACTCGGTACAACTCCATGTAGTTCACGCTCCGCTGAAACACTCCGTGCTCACAGATGAGTTGCTCGCTCCCGATATGGTAGCGGATACTCCTCAGATAGATGAATCGGTAGAGTAAACAGAGGGAGAACAGGAGGCTGAAGACAAGCAACAGGGTACTATATGCACAACCGGGCAATCCTCCGATTAGGAGCATTGCCACGCACAACAGCAACAGAGGCAGTTCGTTGATGAAAAACTGTCCGATGCTGGGGCACAAGGTGATGATGCTATTATCTTCTTGTCTCATACGCTTCTATGATATGTGTTCTTTTCTTCTTTTTCCCTTTGTTTCTCTGCCTTGCCGGCTGCGATAAACTCGGCATAGTCGAAGGTATCTGGTTCGCCCTTGGCAATCAGTTCTGCTGATTTCTTGTTGAGCAGCGCATCGTTCCAGTCCTTGTAGCAACCCAATGGATGATAGGCTTGCACATGCTCGTGACGGAAGCCCATCTCTGCTGCCACCTTCCTGAAGTTTGCAACAAACTGCCGCCCTGCATCGTCCTTGTCAAAACCCAAATAGTGCCGTGCGTTGGGAGTAACGGACAGAAGTCCTCGCATCTGTCCCTCGGTGGGTGTGCCGCCCGTAGATACATACACCATCTTTACAGGATTTATCTGATACTCTGCCATGGCATCGTAGGCACTCTCAAACCATACAATTTCGCTTGCTTTATCCAACGGCTCGCCCGTGAGGTTGGCAATCCACAGTCCTTCACTGCTGTTGCTTCCTTCTGCCTTGCCCTTGTAACCGCCGCTACCGTCCATCTTCGGTCGTCCTCGTTCCTCAAAGCCCACGGTCTTGTCGGGCTCTTGGGGCAGGACAAGCGGAAAAGCAAGATTGGCAAAGGTGAACCCATCCGTACGATGCTTGGTTGCCAAACAGAAATGCCGATGGAAGGCGTACTGAGTATAGAGGTCGATGCCACGATACTTGAAATAGGGATAATACTTCTTCTGCGTCTCCCTGTCTTGTGGATTGAACTTATGGAAGTCGTAATCATTCAGGTTGAATGGTTTGATGTTCTTCTTGGGCTCAGCAATCTTTGATGGTCTGTCCTCAATGGGTTGGTTGAGCAGTCGGTTACAGACGAGGTTGACAAGTCGGTCTGGTGACATACCTGCCTTGTTCTCAGAAAACATTTCGGGGTGCTCTTTGATGAACGAAATAACGTTATACACCTTCTGCTGCGGCGGTTGGAAGCAGCACTTTCCGTTCTGCGTGACAATGAACTTATCACCACGCACCCGTCTGCCTTCACTGTCAGTACGCACATATGAAGGATAACGCAAGCCATCCCTCTTATTCAGATGATACCCTGCGTCCACCAGCACTTCCTGTATGCTCAACCTATCCAGAAAGTCATCGTATGTCAACTCGTTCGTTTTCCCTTTTTCCGCCATATTATCTTCCTGTTTTGTTGTCCTTCATTGTCAATGTTGTCGTAGAAAGATCCACCGTTGGCTTCGCCTTCCTACGTCACGACTCGGCAGAATCCAAGCGAGCTGGCTTCTGCTCTCGCTGCTCCGTCGGTTCCCGAAAGTTTTGCTTTCGGGCTAATATCCTCGTCTAATCTCCGTGGCAACATGATTGGCTTCTGCCTCAAAGTATCTTGCAGCAATCTCCTGTGGCGAATCCACACCAGGCTTGAAGTAAGGACGTGGACCGCTATGATGCTCCGCATAAAGCTCCGGGGCAGGATGGTGATGATGGTTCATGTCATGCGCCACCTCAGCTGTAACGACTGCTCCTGCCGTCAATGCCGCCAGTATCTTCGTACCCAGTCCGGTATTGGCTTCGGGACGTGTCTTCATATCCACCTCATTGAACACCTTCGAGAATAGTTTCATGCGATGGTAGTCATCCACCGCCAAGAACTTGTCATAGTCCTTCTGCTTGATTTCATGCGTGATGGCTTCACCGTTGATGATGGCGGTCATGCGATACTTGTCTTCGCCTTTCTTATCTCCCTCTGTTGGAGGAACTTTCTCCACCGCGATGTCGCCGATTTCTACTTCACGCCCGTGCGCTCCCTCACGATACCAGCCTTTGTTCTCATTAAGCAAGGCAAGGTCTTCACCTCTCACCATGGCATCGCCTTGCAATACGTCCCGTCTGACAGTTTCTTCCTCTTCCAATGGAAGCAGCCGTTCCTCGTCTTGTTGTTGTCGCTGCAGTAAGTCTTGCTCCACTTCAGGATGCAGATGCAGGTCGATGCGCTCCTTGCTATTCAGTGTGTCCATCAGGATTCTGTCGGCAAAGTCGTCCTTGATGATGCCATTCAGCAGCTCCAAGCGTTGAACCACTGGTACTTCCTTGATGGAGTTGGAGGTAAGTTTCTTCAGTTCCTCTTCCGTCAGGTCATACACCATGTCGGCGTTTACACTGTTCGATTGGATGGTCAGCGTCTTCGCATTCTCATTAATGATGATGCCATGCGAAGTTAAGCATTCCTGCCACTTCTCATTGGTAAAATAGACAGGCGAGGTTATCAATTCCTTATATGGCTTGGCTGGTTCCGTGCTTCTCGGACGGCTGATCGAGGGTGTGATTACAGCCTCTAAATCCTTCAGCACATCCTGTTGCTGTGGGCTATAACTCTGTTGCTGCCCCTTATAGTAGAACCCGTAACCGCCGCTCTGTAACTCGCCCGGCTTCATCCTGCCGTCCCAACGTTCAGGAACAATCGGTGCTTCAGGAAAGAAAAGTCGTCCTCCAACTCTGCGAAGATGAAATCCTTCCTGACTGCGTGGTGTCCAACCTAAGAAGGGTGGTGGCATTCCGATGCGCCCCATCCGTCCATACTCGCCGATACCAACACGATAGCCGTGCAGCCCCATAGCCACACGTCCGTTGGCATTACGTGCATGGACGAAGTTCTTGGGCATATAGAAGTCGTTGCCCACAATACTCGTGAAGGTATTGTAGGCTAACTTGTTGGCATGATTCGTACCCCAGTCGGTCAGAGCCAACATCTGCTTCTCGGTGATGTTATAGGTGAGCAGCGGACTGTCGTGACCTTGCACCACAAGCTGATAGCCGCTGCCATTGCTCACCACATGTGCCTGCATACCATTGCGCATGAGCAGGTCACGCATCTCTGGTTGCAGGTCCATCTGTTGGGGATTCGTATTCTTTCTTATCGCCATACTTATTCTTCACTCTTCATTTATCAAACTTCTCCGTTCTCTATCGCCTTTTCCAGTTCCTCATCCTTGTGATGTACAAACTGCTCCGCACTCTCTTCACAAATGCAGAGTCCGTTCTTCAGACAATAGCTTTCGTATTCTTCCTGCCATTCAGCAGAATGATGGTTGACATACTCCAACCAACCGTACTCGCCGCTTTGCATCTTCTCTACGAGCACATCCTCTGGATAATATTTGTTTGCTGCCATATACTTATTATATTATGTGTAGATTATTTGTGCATGGAAAAAGAGGCGCGGTTGCGTTCTCCATTCTTCTTCTGTTCATTCCATAATTCTTCTGTATATTCCTCTTCAGGCACATAGTCAAGATTTCCGTCATTGTCCATGACCCAACAGCCGTAACACCCAAAGGTGTACTTGTCCCACTCTCGCTTGGTGTTCTCCTTCCACTTCTGACTGTCGCCTTGATTAATCCTTATTCCGGTCTTGTCGTTCAGGTCAATACCCACCGTCACCTGTTCATCCTCCATGATGAGCGTGAGCGGCTCACCCTTCTGCATAACTGTCAGTTCTGCCGAACTCAGGTTCAGCTCATCCTTCAGCACTTCCAAGTTGCGCCCGATGACAGGCGTAGGCACGGACATCACCTGATTGGTCTCCGTGTCAATCTGCACAAAAGCCTTGCTGCTTCTGCCTTCCGCATCCTTCACGTCGGCAAGGATAGCCTTTCCAGCCTGCAAGTCCTCCTGCTGTTCCTGAGTAAAAGCCTCCAACGGTGACTTCTCCAACTGCGGATAGAACACCACATCCACCTTGCCGTCCTCCATACGGACTAACGCAAATCGGGTGCGGCTCTTCAACGTCTCGCCCTCATCATTAGTCACCTGAATGGGCAGCAACGGCGAACGTCGTCCCTGACCAATATCTTCCAATGCCCACAAGGGCAGGTCTTCAATCTTTTCCTGTGTGAGACCAAAACGAGCCAGTGTCTGATAAGGCACCTCGCTCTCTTCAAATCGTACTTGCTTCATACTTTATCTTTGAATTTAAAATTAAACTCATGCAAAGTTATATACCTATTCAGAGACAAGCAGAATTACATAAGATAATGCGTGCTATTTTTGACGATTATTATTATTTGAGTTTGATTTCTGCTCAAAAATCAAACTCGATTGCTATATTATGTTACAATCTTCTTGTCTTCCCTTTGTTCATTATGCCAGTCCAATAATTGCTTGTTAACTTTGCACCATGAAACGATTTCTACTCATCACAATAGCAGCAATATTCTGTTCATCAGCGACAGTATTCGCCCAGTTCAACACCGTCACGCAGACCAACGCACACCGCAAGGCTATGCCAAAAACGACGCAGTCCACAACACCCGAGCAACAGCCCCCGTGCTCGACGCATCAGCGGAGAGACTCTCTTACCTTTACCCAAATACAAACCCAAACGGAGCAGACCGACCGCCTCCTGGCACTTGTCAGTCCACTCCGTCACATATCTGTCACCAGCCCTTTCGGCTATCGCAGAGACCCATTCATTAAAAGAAAAACCACACACAACGGACTTGATTTGAAGGCAAACTACGAACCTGCATACGCCATGATGCACGGCGAAGTCATCAAGGTAGGCAAGGACAAACGTTCAGGCCTCTATGTCACCCTCCGTCACGGCGACTTCACCGTCAGCTATTGCCACCTCTCTCAGGCCCTCGTTACCCAAGGCTCCCATGTCCGTCCCGGCACCATCATCGCCCTGACAGGAAACAGTGGACGTAGCACTGGCCCACATCTTCATTTGACACTAAAAAAGGATGGCAAAAACATCAATCCTGCCATCCTGCTTAATCTCATTAAGCAAACATCTATGAGCAATATGTTTGCCGAGAACACTGCCAATCCTGAAACCTAATCAATCCTTTGACCTTTACCATTCAGTATCACACCATCTTCGCCATTGTCCTTACAAAGGTATATGTCATAACCTATTGCCTGGATGCTACAGTATGAAGGAGGTGTGATGACCTTGCCGTCTGCGCTCATCAGTCCATACCATCCGCTCTCTGCCTCATAGCGTCGGCATCTTGCCATCTTTTCAACCGGCAACGGCTCTATGTTCTCCGTCTCACTGGTGAGTGTGCCTTCCTCATTGTAATTCTTAGAGGTGGAGTAGCGTAACTCATCAGATTCGTAGGTCATATAACTTACGTCATTGATATAGAAGTCATTTATTATCTTACCGCTATGGTCATAACGTTGAATGATGTGGTTGCTGAGAGTAACACTGATATATTCGCTGCTTACCCAAATTTGACCTTTCGTGAACGGAATGACCGTATTCAGCGTGCTGTCCAATACGCTCTTGCCTTCTCCGTTATCAATAATCCAGAAGCTTTTGGAAGATTCGATGGAGAAATAATCAGGCTTCAACACCCACTTGCCCTGCTTGTCCAGCAGTCCGAAACGGTCACGGCGTTCATTGTGTACAATACAGCGGTTGTTGTGGAACACATAACCCTCTGCTCCCGGTATATAAGGAATCTGTGGGTCTATCACCACCTTACCCGATGCATCAATAAACTTGATCCACCCTCCGTCATCCACCGAAGCCAGTCCGTCGGAAAATATCCAGGCATGATCGTACTTCGGCTCAATGACAGATTTGCCGGTGAACATATTGAAATATCCGCGCTTCTTGCCGTCACTATAGCAAATAAGTGAGTCCATGCCCAGTGGCTTTGCTATCCACCTGATTCCCGTAATGGTCTTCTTGCCGTCAGCAGTCTTCAGGAAACCGTCTTCATCGTAGTAGGTGTAATAGGTGACATTGCGGGAGATGTACTGCGTGTCGTAATACGAGTCATCAAAATGCTTGTTTACCTCCAACCGATAGCATGCAGTACGACAGAAATCCCAACCTGCGGCTATGGCAAGCAACAGCATCAGAAAGGCAAAACAGCTACCTACCGTGCGACGGAGAATCTTGCCATACTTGGAGTCATCCCTCATGCCCAATATTACCGTAAACCAGTTGGCGATGCCGGCAAGGAGAGCGGTTAACCCATGCCAGAACAGGACGAAAGCTCTTTTCATTGATGTTATCTTTGTTCTCATTTTCCTTCCTCCTCATCAAAAGCTTCGTCTGCCATACTGGTATATAGATTGTGCCGCTCCTCTGCCGACATGGGTGCAGCGCATCCGTCAGCCTCCTGCATCTTCATGCACGAGAGACGTGAGTAGAAATTCATGCGCGTACTGGTGTCCTTGTCCATCGAGGCACGTGTGCCCTCGTGGCTATAGGCAAAGTTGCGTGAGTTGCGTATGGAGAGGTTCATCGCCACCTCCACGGAATCCTGGTTTGCACCCATATAGGTGAATGTCCATCCCTCACCACGCAGACGCTCCACAAGTTCCTTGATGGTCTTGCCGTTGTACTCGTGCGAGGCATTCTCCATGCCGTCGGTGATGATGGTCACAACCACCACGCTGTCCTCAATCTCCTTGACATGCTTGCGCATAGCGGTGAGCGTAATGCCCATGGCATCATACAACGGTGTGGTGCAGCAGGGCTGGAAATCCTCCATCTTCAGCGGATGGGCATCCGCCACAGGCGTTTTGTCAAACACGTGCTTCGTCTCACAGCTACAGAATGTGACCAATGTCACAAAATGGTCTTGTGTCTCTTCAAACTTCTCCTGAGCCTTCTTGATACCTGCCAAGGTCTCGTTGAAACCTTCCACGGCAGCCTGACGAATACATTCCATCGAACCGCTACGGTCGAGGATAATCACATTGAAGACTTTAGTCTTTGTGATATTCATTTCTTTCTGTTCCATAATTATTATTGAATTGGTTTTGATTCGTTCTTTTGTTTGTTACTCACTTCTGTATTCTTCGATGTCTTTGAACTCATTGACTGCGGCAGAGCCATATTCTTGTACGAGATAGTCATACTTGTCTACCGGAATTCCTCTGCTAAATATGTTTTTCTTATGATTCAGAAACGCTCTGATGTCTGTCTTCAACTGCCAAAGCACATAGTTTGAACAGCTGAGTGGAGTCGCAGTGAATATGAAGTATGTTACGATGAATGAGATTGGAATCCAACGCAGGTTGTTACCTTTACGCACTATAAGGTAAATACACACCGCATAAGACCATAGGTTAAGGAGCACGATATAGCAACGTTGAATCGTTACTCCATAGTCAATGATTCGTCGCCCGATGGCTATCGTAATCAACAGCTGCAAAGGCAGAAGCAACAACGGAATATGCGAATGAATGCTTTTCCATGTCTTGCCAGTCTCATTGACCTTTGTATTGGCAACAATGATATAGCATAGTAATCCAAATCCCGTAAGAGTACAGCATATCAGCGAGATATATCCACGAGGCAGCTCGAAGGAGAATAGGATAATCAGCATATAAAGATACATTACGAGAATCGCATAGGCGAATAATCCTAACAGACACTTGTGATAGTCCTGAAATTCAGATACTTTTTCTTTGATTGATGTAAGCTTCTTGCCTGTAGGTTCCCGACGCAGGAAATCAAACATGCAGAACACGAAGGGAAGTATAAGTCCAATAACCTTTAATAGGAGAGTTGGGCATTTTAAATCTGTCATAAGACTGAGCGGTACGTACAACAGACAGAATGCTATCACCAAACACATAGACACTCCTGCAGCACTACATACAGCTATAAGGAGATCAAGGAACAACTTCTTGGTATTGTTCCACAGAATCTGGTCTTTGCATTTGCCTATCACAGGAAACAGGGCTACGGAGGCTATTGAGGTCAGTACCAGAGCATACGGGGTTGATACATGGAGAATGTGAATACTGTCCTGCCAGTATATATACGCCCACTCTGATACGAGAAATACCTGCGTTGCTATATTCCACATCTTTGCTTTCCGTTTATCCTCAACTATAGAGGCAAGTTTCGTCATGCCTGTTGAAGCAAACATTGCAGATGCAAGGAACACCATGGTAATCTCGAACGTAGATATTGAGATGTTCCAGTGGTATTCGGTTTTCAGCATACTGGCAAACCAGCACAAAGCGAACAGCAATACATATACCACGGAAAGAGGGAAACGCTTGCATGGTTTTGCAAGGATCAAGACCTTCCAAAACTTTGTAGATGAGAATATTCGTGTCATAATTTCATATCTGATAAGATTTACATTAATTCAGCTTTTGCCTTGTAATATGTAGAACGCACCATGCCGAGGATGCCCAGTACATGCTCCACGTTGCTCTTCAGGCTCTCCATGTCGGTATAGAAGAACTCGCAGCTGGCTGACACGCTTTTCAATGTCTGGTCAATATACACCTTGGCAAGCTTTACTTCACGACTCACCTTGTTGCAGACAGCCAGTGTGAGGGTTTCCTCTCCTTCGTTCACTTCGGAGAACTGGGGCAGAATAGCCGAAATATACTGCTCTTCCTCCTGACCCGTCAAAAAGAAGATGCTTTTCATCTGGAAGCGGACGCAAATGTCACCGTCATCATCCACATGAGGCTTGTAACCGAGGCCCTCGATAGCCTCTAATATCATTTCTTTCTTTGTCATAGTCTTTCCCTCCTGTTTATTCGATATCTTCATCATCTGCAATTTCCTCTGTAACAATCTCCTCAGCACTTTCAATAGTGTCATCAGCGGAGGAATCGTTTGCCATCGTTTCCTCAATCTCTGCCATCGCCTTGCGAGCAAAGACAAGTCCTGCCTCCAAGTGAAGTATCATGCGTGAGATTACCGTCATCAGGTCTTCCTCGCCAAACAGTTCACGCTCATAGAACAACCAGACGCTGTTCCCAAGCATATAGGTCTTGACATACTTCAACGTGGAGTTGATCTTCTCCAACAAGGCGCAAATCTGCAACATCCTGTCTTCCTCCACCTCAATAATGCCAGGAAGTGCAATGTTGAGAAACTCTTCATCGTTCTCATTGTACATGTACAGCAGGTTCAATCCCTCGTAGTTGAAACAGTAACCCATGTCTTCCTCTTCTTCTAACTTGAAACCCAAGTCTCTGAATGTTTCCAAAATCTTCTCTTTCATAAATTCTCAATTTATAGACTGTAGGCTTCGCCTCGGCATAAAGCAAGCTTTCTGCTCTCGGCTTGCACTACAGTTCATATCTTTCTTATTTTGATTATTATTCATCTAAAACCTATAGTGGCGTGGCGACAGCCCTCATCCTTTGGAGAGAACTCACTCCTCACTCGCTCGTATTCCCGCAGGTCTCTGCCACTGACAGAAGGACGCTTCTTGGAAATGACTTCTTCGAGCAGAGTCTGGCTGATAAGCTGGTACTCGTCTGTGCAGCCCTTGATAGTGGCATTGAACATCTTTCTTGCCGCCGACCTCACTATGTAACTGATGTCGCTGCAGTTATAGCCCTCTGTCAGCTCTGCCAGTCGGTTGATGTCAATCCCCCCATCCGAGGGAAGTTTAGAGAGTGCCAACGAGAACAGACTCTTGCGGGCTTCCTTGTCGGGCATGTCTATATATACCATCTCGTCGATACGTCCTGTCCGTAGCACAGCCTTGTCGATGCGTTCGGGATGGTTGGTGGCAGCAAGGACATAGACACCACGTTCGGAGGCATTGTTAAGCATACAGAGAAACTCGTTGACCTCACTGTCATAGTGTTGGTTTGCCTCGTCCCCGGAACGTTTCGGCACCATGGCATCAAACTCATCGAAGAACAGCAGTGTGGGAGCTTTTTTCTCTGCGTCTTTGAATACTTCGCCTATCTTCTGCTGTGTTCCGTGTACCCAAGTACAGGCGAGGTCGTCAGGCACGATCTTCATGAAGTTGATGCCTATCTCCTCGGCCATCTTCTCGGCGAAGAACGTCTTGCCGCAACCAGCAGGACCATAAAAGAGCATGGAGGGTGGCTTGATGCCATACACCTCGGCGCACTTGCGGTTCTTCAGAACGTTGATGAAACCTTCTGTCACGAACTCCTTCAGCTCATTCATGCCCGCAATGTCTCCAAACCCATGCCCTTTGACTTTCTTCTCTGCCACAGGCTTGTGCTCAGCCTCTTTTGCGGGGGCTGTCTTCTGTTCTGTTACCGGCTGTCCTCCGCATATGCGGCGTAACCAGTCTTTCTCGGCTTCTGATGTCTGCATTTTTCAATCCTCCACTGTTTTGTTTTACTTCTATGATAAGAGAGTGGCATTTGTAACCATTGTCTATCATCTAACACTACTTTCTACCGAAAAAAATATCCCTTTGGTCTATTGTGCCTGTTTGCCACATTAGCCAAAGGGATATTATCATTGCATTCATGCAATCTTCAATCTTCAGGCTTTGGTGGCTGTAGTTTCCACTGCTCTACCAATCGTTTACAACCTTTTTCAATGTGTTTAGCCACACGACGATATACAGCTGCAGTCTGATAATGAGGGTCTTCCACATTACCATCTTCATCCAATGCCATCTTATTGAACAGAACTATTCGGTTCCAATGGCTATAGTCCAATACTCGTGTTATGGCATCATGGTGACGCTCGTCAAACACAATGATTGCATCAGCAGTCATTAGTTTTTCACGTGTCATAACCGTGGTAGTACCGCATAAATCATAGCCCAATTCCTTCGCCACATCCACCATCGCAGCATCACGAGGATTCTCGCCCCAGTCCAATGTGCCCAATGAAAATACTTCGATGCCATTCATTCCGGCATCTGCCAAGAGTTTCTTCGTCACACTTTCTGCGAATGGTGACCTACAGGCATTGCCTGTACATACAAAGCAAATCTTATAGTTCATGTTCATTCGAAATTACGGTTTACATCAAACAAATGCTTTTTACGTCTGAGAAACTCTGCCTCATAGTCAGCTGGCAGCCCCAGCATGGCAAGCTCGTTGGGAGTGATAGCCTTGATAATGCTGTTGAGCCTTGCGGCAATGTCATTGCAGCGGAACTCCTTTTTCTCCACATAGCGATGCCCTCTCATCTCCGGCACCTCTTCGAACGGCACGGAAGGGTGCATCACATAGTAAAGTGCGATTGCAATGTCTGTGCGGTGTCTGCCCATGGCACAGGCAATATAGAAGCTACCCTTGTCCATCAGTTCGAACAGCAGCGGAAGTGAGCTGATAATCTGGTGAACGTCCGTATTCCTGCTGTCGATGGGCAGACTGTGGTATTCAAGTCCTGCATCTGCTACATTGCGGTCGTAGCGATCGGTGTGGTCTGCTGTGCGGAGGTCGATGATGACCTTTACACCGGCATCACGCACCTTTGCCAACAGCCAGTTGCTGCCACGTCCCGACATTGTTCTGCCTCTCACTCCTTTGTCATACACAGGGGCAAGGTCAACAATAGGGTACCGCTTCAATGCCTCATACAAAGCATTGGGCTTATTGACCAATGAAAGTTTGTTCACATCATATTGGTTCTCTTGGACAACCTTGTTTTGGGCATTCTTTCCCACATGCCATCCATCGCACCATGCGCACTTATAGACAGAGAAATGTACACCATGCTTTTCGCTCATTGCCTTGGCTGCCTTCATTGCAACAGCTTTCGTGGGGTAAGACATCTTAGGCTTACCGCTTCCGCGTGCTATATGGCTGTATCTGCTAAAAATGCCGAAGGCGTTGTGCGTCACGAAGATGTTTCTCCAAGCACCTTTGCGAGTCAACTGGTCATATATGGATAAAAACAGATTCTTGATCCTCATCTCATTAATCCTCATATATAGTAAAAATTCTTGTAATTGAATGTGGTCAAGGGTGAGTGGACATCATCCATTGCCAACATCCGTTTAGGTATCTCGCTCAGGGGGATTCTTTCATCAAGTAATGTCCTCAGCCTACGGGCCAATTTCACATTCTCACGGTCAAGTTCCTCCTGTGTTGTCTCTACCTGACATAATAGAGCCTCACTTAGTTCAGAAACTATCATCCCCGAAAACAAACCATGCAAGCCTTCTGCACGGGCAAACTGGTCGGCATTGCACCATACAGCTACTATGTTGCATCCATGCCTCCGAAGATGATATGCGTGGGGATGCCCCACAATTATCTTATCAAATCCCTCCTTGCTGTCATCTTTGCGGAAAAATAGACCTTTGTCTGAGCCATGTCCCAGAAACATGATACGCTCCTGCGTAGAGACATAATGCAACAGATGCCCCATCTCTTTTGTTGAACGGCAGTCGGCAACCACTTGTGCTTCCAGCCCGTCATATAGGGATGAAAGCATCGCCGTGGTTTTGTCTTTTGGATGTATCACTAACATGTTTTTTTACTTATTATTTCTCCTGTAAAAGCCATTATAGCTTCCAGTGCTTGGATTCCATATATTTCTTACATTTGTCGCAGAATACGTTTGTTTTGCGGAAAGGATTACCACCTTTGGCATTCTGCATCATACATTTTATATCAGGACAATGCCGCAAGCCTTGGGCATGACCTAATTCGTGGAGCATTACGCTAAACAACTGCCCGTTGCCATGAGGACGATAGGACGAGAATACCGCCACACCTGTCCCTATACCGCTGGCAAGTCCCATAATTCCACTATGGGCACGACCTCTGAAATTATCAAGTCCGATATCCGCCTGCGTAAGTCCAACGACAATAGTTGAATCAGACTTATAATGACATAGCACCTTGTTCAGTACATCAGCCCTATATCGTTTGTGGTCATTCCTTTCAGTAGTAAGGGCAGAGTCGGGCAAGTGGATATTACCGACCATCCTGCATTTGGGATAATGAACTCTTAGAGAATCCATCATGGCACGCTGTAAATTTTCATTGACTGCGCCCAACGTATATACACAGACAACAGGCACAGCAGATTTCTGTTCTGTTGTCGTAGATACAGGGGTGCTCTTCTTGCAGCTTCCCATTAGCAGGAATAGCGCGCACAGCAATATAGATTCAAATATTCTGTTGTTCATTTTGCGACACATCTATAAATAAGCGGTACAAGAACGTCTTCTATTACCCTGTCATCCATACGGTGCTCGCCACTGAAATGGATTACTTGATTATAGTATTGCAGGAACAAAGATTCTCCATTCACCTGCTGGTCGTTGTCGGCAAACATTCCCCATACCCGCTTGCGGTCGGCCTCGGTAATCCCATCAAACTGATGCTTTTCCATCTCCGCATGGTGGCAGATGATTTCTGAAGTAATCTCGAAATGGGCGGTGCCATCCTTTCTCGGCTTGAAGTATTCATGTGTGCCAACCGTGAGCATCTTGCTCTTCTTCGACATCTCGAAAGCGGGATTCACACAGATTCGGTTATAGCCACGCATCTGCTGCGCATACATGCCTCCCATGCTGGTGCCGACAACAACATCTGGCACTTCGTTCATACACAGTCCTCGCAAGAAGGGCAGAGCCTCTACAGGGTCAACGGGTATGTCAGGAGCAACGACATCAAAGTCTGGCAACAACTCTCGTAGAGTCTTTACCGTTCCGCTTGCCGCTGATGAGCCGAAGCCATGAAGATACATGAGTTTCTTCCTTCGGATAGACTTCTCCTCCAGTTCCTTTGTCTTATCCCGAAGATCATAACTATCGCGCAAATCCATCAGGATGCCGCAGAACTCTGAAGGCGTGAGTATTGTCTTGTATGAACTCGGCTCACCGCTTGTGTGAACGAGTGTGATTCCACGAGTCTGCATCAGTGCGGCACGGAATCGTTCGCTCTGTTCAAACATTGCTTGATAGGCTCGGCGAATGAGTTTCTGATACTCTTCACTTTGGCGGTCTATTGCCTGCCCCTTCCACCATACGATCTGGTCAGTCTGCCAAGAAGTGACGCTCATCTTCCGAGCATTGCCGCCCCTCATGCTGCATATTTGCCGCTGCTTGTCAAGTTCCTTCCTCTTCAGAGATTGCAGGAAGCCCTCCATACTGCCGCATACCATTCCGTCAAGACGGAAACCGTTACTGCACAAATTGCTGAGCACATTGGAGGGGTACAAACCATTAGAACGTATATCCAGCGTGTTTGTCTCTGGATTATACATATCCTTCAGTTCGTGCCCATTCCGTGTGGTTGCCATATAATTATCTTCCATTTTTCAGCCAATTTACTTCTTTATGTAATATGAGAGTAGGTAGTAACCTTACATCTGTCACATATAGTCCAATGTCTTCTTATCTGATGAGCCGCCATAAAATGCATCCAACACTTCTTGGAATATGTCATCTGGTGAGACAGCATCGAAGAGTGTCATACAGGAGCGAACCTTTACAGCATCTATATCGCCAAGAATATCTACCGCCGACACTCCACGGTGTTGTAGCAGTGCCATGGTAATCTCCCTCAGCCTTGTGCCCAGTATGGGATGTTCATAGTAAGCCTTCGCCTCGTCGTACCCGCTGATGCCGTAATACTTGGCATTAGCGCTATGCCCCAATACAGCCAACTGCGGAAAGATGAACCATATCCAGTGAGTACGTTTGCGTCCGTCTGTAATTTCCCGCAGAGCATTCTCGTAGTTGTATTTATGCGCAGTCAAAAATCGTTCAAGATAGTAATTACGTTTGCCCTCTGGTGAAATATTTTCCACAAACTCCATCGGAAGGATGATATTTTCCACATCAATGGAATCTGCAAAGAGTGGAGCAATCTCCTCATCGCGAAATCCTGCTATACCGCAACCTATCCGCGTAACCAGAAACATGCGTTCTGGGTGCTCCTTGGCAAAACGGATGAATGCATCTACGTAGGGTTTGATGGTATCAACACCACCTTGCATGGTAGGTATGGCGTATGTCTGACCATGAAGACCAACACCTTCGCCCCATACGACACCAAACCGTTCGTAAGCAAACCGTGCAGCTCCGCCTCCATGTGCGCCTGCCAGATTGCTGCCAAACACAAATATTTCATTCTCTTTCAATTCCGAAATCCTATCGGAGGTGTATGCTCTGTTGTACATAAATTCCTATTATAATTTAAAACTCCAATCTAAATCCCTTCTGCTTCAGCTCCTCATATTTCGCCCTGTTGAAGCGGAAGAGAAAGGCTTCTTTCTTCTGCGACGGATTTACAGTTTCGTCCGTCTGTTCCAGCATTTCCAGCCGCTTCATCTTGTTGTAGAAGTTACGGCGGTCGAATCGCACGTCCAGTATGGCCTCGTAAAGGTTCTGCAATTCCTTGATGGTAAACTCTTCGGGTAACAGTTCAAAGCCAATTGGTTCAAAGTGTATCTGCTGACGCAATGCCTGTTCAGCTTTTCGGAGTATCTGGTCGTGGTCGAAAGCCAACTTCGGAACTTCGTCCAAAGCAAACCATCGTGCATCAGCAGCATCATCGCCACCCTTCACTTCCTGCATCCTCACCAAAGCATAGTAGGCAATGGTGATTACACGCTCACGAGGGTCACGCAGTGGAGCAGTGAAGGTATGGAACTGACGGATGTATGCACCCTCCAATCCTGTCTCTTCCTGCAATTCACGCAACGCACCCTCCTCGGCACTCTCGTCCATCTTCATAAATCCACCGGGGAAGGCCCATCGCCCCTTGTAAGGTTCGACGCCTCGCTGCACTAAAAGGACCTTCAACTTTGTACGGTCAAATCCGAAGATGACACAGTCGGTCGTTACACTCGGATGAGGGTACTTATAGCAGTATTTCAACTCTTCGTCTGTCTTGTTTATCTTATCCATATACCTATTGCGTTAAATTTACGCCACAAAGGTAATGTGTTTATTTTGAACAACAAAACGTTTTGCGTAAAATTTACACAGAACAGACATTTTTCTATCGAAACTACCACTATTCACTGTTTTTTCATCATCTTTTCCCTTATTTCACATGCCAATATCGATTATTGCATCCGCATTTTCTTGCGACGGATCATAGTTATCCCATTCCTCATCGGTCATCAAATCTATTTCGCTTGGGATGTTTCTGACATCAAACCAAGAGATTTGGTTTTGACCGCAGAGAATATATATTTCTCCGTCATCATATTGCCTTGCACCATATACAGGTCCTCTCACAATACATTCAGTAACCAACATATTGTCCCTGACTGCTGAAATCCGTGCAGAGTCATCTGCTAATTGCAGCCAATAGTAAGCCGTGTTGTTTATCGTGGCTATACTGTCACCCCATTCAGAAGTTTTCTCTTCCTGCTGGTTTCTGTCACCACAACCTATAAGGCTGATGAAAGCAATGAAAAGCATTATCAGTTTCTTCATCTTGCTTCGAATTAACCTATTATTTCAATAATGTTTCTATTCTCTTTGCCAACTCATCCAACTCCTCATGTTGTGGTGTACTTTGTCTTGCGGTCTTCAGGTCAATATTGTATAATACCGTGCTGTCACGCTTCACGTCATAGGAGTAATGGAGTACATGAAAGGTGTCACCATAGCGCACAATAGAGTCGGTTGCAAACTCTCCCGAATGAAGAGTCACCGAGTCTTCCGAAATATACGGATGATCTGAGTAATCATAGTATGAGGTAATTCCGTTTCTCGTCATCTTGACGTGAGAAAGAGGAATCTCTGCCTTGAACTTATTGGTAACACGTATTTCCAACCTGTCTCTGTGACCATAAGCATTCCTGTCACAATACTTATCAAGTATTTGACAGATACTGTCCTGTAGATTCAGGTCGCTGACATTTGATGTCATCATTTTGTTTTGATATACATTATACAAAGTATAGCATCCGTTGTTTCTTAGCTCATAGATTCCCAATGGACGATTGCGTGAATTATGAATGATGTTGTCATATATAGGCTCGATAAGTATGCCGTATCTGTCCCGCAAGCCGACCTTGTCCGTATTAGTGTCCTTGATATAGAAAACACCTCTCAATGGCTCCAACGTATATAACCCTCGGCGGCCATATTCTATACAGGCGTATTGATTATAACCAATTGCCAAAGTTGGGAGAAAAATTCCCAGATAGATGGTAGCCAATATGCTTATTTGTACCAATCCTTGCTTGCCAAAAGTGCGCCAACAAACGTAAGCAACCATTGCTATACTGACAACGAGCATCCACACGCGCCACATCCCCGCATAGCGTTGGGCATAGAAGAATACTACCATGGCAGCTACCGTCATCCATAGTTTGCCAACCATAAGATTCTTATCAGATGTACCTATGCAAGAGGTTATGTGTCTATTTATCAGATATAAGCTAAGAGGCGGCAAGACGATGCAGGCAAAACGGCACACCCTCATATCCATGGCAAGTCCTGCATATAACGCACAGACGGCAATCAGCATCAGCTGGCAATATTTCATAGCTCCCTTGTCCTTCCACATGATTGCTCCCAAGGCATCCTTCCATGTCAAGGTGGATACAGTCAATGTCTTTCTGCAGAGCCCGACAATATACACAGCCAAAGGCCCCAAGAACAGCCATGCCAACAGTAAGCATTTAATAATGGTATGCGTCAAATGATCATTGTTTATGCACATGACGACAAACGGCAAATCTGCGAAATCACCGGTCGTAATCATTACTTGCCCCACAAAAGACAGCAAAGCGAATAAAGCCGAGAAAATAGTCAATGACATCCAGCTTCGTTTCTCTCTTCGGTAAAGGGAGAAGGAGAGAATGATTCTCATCACGACTGTGACAACCATAAGAAAATGAGCTGGCAATGACCACCAACTACAGTTTGCCAATGCAATGAATAACCATAAGGAACAGACGGCCAAATCAAGCCAAAATATCTTTTGTCTCATATTATTTATCAGATTTACTTTTTATTTAACCACTCAATCAGTTCGTTCACCTTATCTGACACCATTGCTGGCGATGCCGGCAGCTTATGCTTTCTCTGCACGACCATGCTGACAGCATACTTTGGCTTGTCGGCAGGGAAACAGCCTACAAACGTGAAGGTCTGCTCCGTTCCGTCATCAGCCACGTTATACACTCCTGCCAGTTCCACATCCTTCGGTGCACGCTTATGTTGTATGCCCCCTTTCTTGAACATCCCGATGGCAATTGCACGGATATTGCCACGTCTTTCCGCAGAGACGTTCACGGAATCCAAATGGAAGATATTGTTGAATACCATAGCCAGTTCCATCGCATTGGTGTTCTTCGTCTGGTCAGTGGCATACTTCCAATAATCCATACCGTCAGGTAGGGTCATCATGGCATGATACATCCCAATTCTCGACTTGTTGAGCAGAGCCTGTCGGTATGTCAACACCTCGTAACCACCTTTGCGCCAATTATGGTCTCTTATTTGCACGCTGTCGTTCAATACAAGAATACCATGTCCTGTATCGACGCTGTCCTCCAAAGATGTTTTTGATTGGGCGAGGCAATCCGCCGCCACAAATGGCATATATGTTTCCGAACTGCACAACCTTTTGAGAAGAGGTGCATACACGATGTCACCCTCTACATTTTCCAACGCTCCCCATGCCAATACATCAGATGTCCTTGCGTCAATGACCGCCACCTGTCCTTGGATTCCATCAATAGCCGCCATGCAATCACTCAGCACGTCATAGCTCCGCACCAAAATCAATGAGTCTATGGCAGGGAATTCCTCATGTTTACCCACGAGTCTTGGATTGTCGGCAAACGCTTCCATTTTCGTATTGTCATTCATATTGATGCCGATTTTTCCACATTGCAGCCCTTTCTCATAGTAGAAGTAGCAGAAGCACATACCGTTTTCTGGTTGGAAATAATGGGAATACTCGATATAGTCCATATCCACAGCAGTGACACTGTCGTTCTTCTCACGGTCATAGATACCATACTTCCCATTCATGGAGACGATGACGTAACGTGCCTGGATCAAACTGTCCATCCTAGCCTTGTCTTCTTCAGAATCATAATCCGATTTAAACTCTTCGGCAAGTGCCACGGAATCCACTTCGACGGAATCAACCCAGACCGAATCCACCACCTCCTGTGCACAGACATCCGCTCCAATCACCGAGAGGAGCAATGCCAAAACCATTGTCATTCTTTTACCCAATCTCATAATCATTATCTTTCTTTAATCTTCAGCTTCTTCACTTTCTTTATCCTCCTTATCGTCACGACCGGATAAGTAGGTGTGCTTCTCTATCATTGCTTCATTGCCAAACATATTCTGTCCGAAGCGGTTGATGTTCACCCTGCCACCAACTGCTGCTGCACAGTTCATGGCAAAAACATCATTAGGATTTTTCTCAATCCTCTTCAGACAGGTCAGATAGCATTTCTTGCGCATATCGTTGTAGATGCTGTTGGGTATGGAGGAATCACGGGATATTCCGCCATAGCAATATTGATACAGACATCGCCAGATAATCCAGATATTGTTAAGACAAGGATTGTATTTGCCACTGTTCATTAGCTTCTCTGCCACAGCCACAATCCACTCGTTTTCAAGTTCTGCTTCTGGACTGTCTGCCCAATTCAGGAACAACGAGCATTGTTCGTCAAAAGTGGAGCAGTCATTCAGACTGTGCAGCATCATTTCCACTCTCTTGTCCGCTTCAACCTTCCTGTAAAGTTCCAGTGTAGGCTTTGTCGCATCTGCCAGTTCCTTGGTCATCGCGTTCAAGGAATCAACAAACTTCTCCTCGTCCGTAAAATACTTATACGACTTGGCTTCAATCTTGTTGCCAAAAGTGACCAACAGATCCATCGAATGTTCTTCTTCTCCCCATTCTTCTGGAGTACGCTTCATCATAATGACTATGCTGTCCTTGTAGGTCTTGGCAGCCTGGCAGAGTTCCTTGTCCCTAATGCAATCCTCGCTAATAGCTTTGATGCCATCAACAACGTCTTTTTCTTCAGCGAGTTCAAAACCATCGCATCCTCGCAGCCACAGCTCATGATTGCTCCATACATTGAAAGCCAATAGGCAAGAGTTGTAGAACACCTCTGCATTGGAAAGAAACGGATGATTGCTTATGGCATATTCTGGCAATTGCAGGGCGAATGCCGTATCATTCACAATCTCGTATTCGAGAACATTGTCTGCCGCATCCTGTCCATAGAAGGCAGCAAAGAGGTCAAAGTCCGTGCTGTCTTCCTTCGCACTTGCGTATTTGTCATAAATCTTGATTATGTCTTTGAGACTGACGGCATCATCATTCTCAAAGCATCCACGATACAGGGTTCCCATTTCTTTCTTGCAGCCACTCATTGTCATCAACAATATCATGGCAATAATACCAAACCATTTCATACTATCTGTCCTATTTTATTCTTTTACCTCAATCAATACTGCCGTATAGTTGTCATCGCCCTGCTTTTCGCACATGAAATCATAGATATCAAGGATGTCGGCAAGCGGCTTTTCATCCATCATCCTTGCCAACAGAATGTCGGGTGCCATGCTTTTGTATAAGCCGTCGGAGCAAAGCAAGATCCTGTCACCTGCTTTTAGTTTGAACTGCGCGATATCAGGGACATCTGCCTCATGATGATAGGAGAAGAAGCAACGGTCAATAACCTCCCAGCCATAATCCAAACGCACATGGTCTTTCGTCTGGTAGAGCAGCCCCTCATCAAGACGCTGCAAATAGCATCTGCTGTCACCTACATGGACAATGGTCACGGTGTCGCCATCAATGCTTGCCATCACCATCGTCGTTCCCATTTGGCAATGGTTTAACGAGTTGGCTTTCTTGTCAAGTGCCCTCATGGCATGGGCACAGGCCTTCTTCACCATTTTCTCATTGTCAGGCTCGTCCGTATGTTTTTTCCAGTAATCCACGATAGCGTCTGAAACGGTCTCGCTTGCCACTTCTCCCATGGCGTGACCTCCCATGCCATCGCAGACCACTGCCAGCCAATGGTTGCTGTTTTCACTATTTACGATACGGAAAGCATCCTCATTGTTGCGACGCTTTCCCGTTTCACTTATTGTTGCGTAATGTATCTTCATGTTATTGCATTCTTATCCAATGTCAATTACACTCATCTATCCTTATTCATAGTTCTGTTCATACAGCTCCAGGATTCTATCTTTAATCGTTTTCACATTCTCTTCTTTCTTTATATCCTCAGGGAATGCTGACGTGGTAAATACCATGTCAAAGCAAATATCTCCAAGCGATTCTTCTTCTTTTGTTCTGATAGTAGTCGCAAGCATCATGGTATCTTCAACAACCATGACATAAAAGTTCACCCCTGTTATCGGGGCACGAAATTGTTCCATGTTAATCTCCAAGGGACCATGGACACCTTCCTCATTCCCCATTTCTGAAAGGTTTTCGGGTGTAAGAATCTCTGTTAATGTTTCTACCACCAAAGGTGTCACGGCTTCAAGCCACTTTCCCAAAGCCTCAGTTAATTCTTTTTCCATAATGTTGCTATTTTATATTGTTATTCAATGTCAATTCTCGAAACCTCATCCACGTTTCTGATTGCCGAAATGGACTCCATAGCCATCTCCAACTCTCTTACCGAATGGACTGCGAAATCAACAGAAGTCTCAACGATGCGGTCAACGGTCACAGTATTGAGCCGTGAAATAGAGAGGTTCTGCTTCTCGGTGATACATGCCACCACATCGCTCAACAGGTGATAGCGGTCAATGCCACGGATGCAGATACGGACGGGGAATAGGAACCCCTCCTGTTCCTCTAAGTTGACGGCAACGATGGAGTCGCCTTGTTCCGAAGCCATTCGGATGGCATTTGGGCAGTTGCGTTTGTGCAGCGTGACAACTCCGTCAGCACCCTTAAATCCTATCACCTCGTCGCCTGGCAACGGATGGCAACATGAGCAACGGACGTATGGCATCTTTTCCTTGTTAGCAAAATGACTGCGGAGAGTTCGCTTTGCCTTGTAGGTCAATACATGTTTCAGCCATCCTTCTTCGGGCAGGGCATTTTCGTCTGTCCCTATCTCTACGCAGTCACCTCGACGCAGCACGGTCTTCACCGAACAGAGTCTACCATTGATGCGGGCATACTCAGCATGTAGTCCCACCTCGCTGTGAATCTCAAAGGCAAAGTCCAGTGCAGTAGCATCCTTTGGCAGGATGACACCTTTGCCATGAGGCGTGAACACCATGATGTCATCATTGTAGAACGATGCCGTCACTCCGTCCATATAGTCCATCTCGTGGCTGTGATACGCCACATCCTTCAGCACGTCCTTGAACTTCTTAAGCCAAGCCTTCACATTATCCTCCGTTCTCTCAGCCGTACAACCAAGACGAGAGTTTCTGACCATACGCTCAGACGAGATATGAATCTCCTCCCAACCGCCTTGGTCGTTGAGCAGCTTCACATGGAAGCTCTGATAACCGTTCTCCTTGGGAGCATTGATATAGTTGGCCACACTGCCAGGACGCTCCTTGAAATAGTCAGACAGAACGGCATAGATATACAGGCTCTGTTTCTTCTCCTCTTGCAGATCCTTCGCGTCATAGATGATGCGGATATAGTGTTTGCCATCTACATGGTGGAAGTCACACCCCTTAGAACGCATCTTGCGCCAGATGCTATAGGGCATACGATAGCGCAGCTCTATCCTTGCCTTGATGCCATTGTCTTCCAGCAGTTCACTCACCTTTGAAATGAATCCTTCAAGATTCTTCTCGTCTGCCAATTTCAGCTCTTCCACCATCCCTTCTATCTGCTCATACTCACGAGGGCAGCGATAATGGAATGACAGGTTTTCCAACTCGGTCTTCACATGATACAGCCCAAGACGGTTGGCAAGCGGAGCATAGAAATAGTCTGTTTCACCTGCGATTTTCATCTGCTTGTCAGGACGCATACTTGCCAATGTGCGCATATTATGCAGACGATCGGCAAGCTTCACCAAGATAGCACGCACATCATACTGTACCGATGCCAGGATCTGGCGGTAGTTATCCACTTGCTTCGAATTGTCATACTTCTCCTTTTTCTGCTTGGTCACGACACCCACGAGGAAGGCCACGTCCTCCCCGAAACGGTCTTGGATGTCCTCGATGGTATATTTGGTATCTTCCACCACGTCATGCAGGAATGCCGCCATCACGGGATTGGCACCAAGTTCCAGTTCCTCAGCTACAATACGTGCCACGGCAATCGGATGAATGATATAAGGTTCACCCGTCTTGCGTTTCTGCTCCTTGTGTGCCTCGGCAGCCAGTTCGTATGCGTTACGGACAAGCTGCATCTGCTTGTCATCCACTCGTTGAGCCAACATCTTGAAGATGCTCTCAACACCAGCCTCCATCGTGTTACGGTCATTTCTCTGCATAATTCTACTCTTTTTTGTTAGACAATTCCTTTTCTTCAGCCAGTTTGCGATAATCAACATTCTTGTCTTTCTCGCTTGGAAGACGAAACTTCCCCACTACTTTGCCTTCTTTATTGATATAGCCGTAGATTTCCACTTCAATGTCACTCGTCATGCCAAATCCATCGTCGTCCATCCAATAACGGCCATCAGGATTGATTTGCCATCTCACTCGTGCAACACCATTGCGGAAGCCCTCGACGAAGGTAGGGTACATGGCAAACTGCACTCTTGCGTTCTCCTGAATGTCCTCAGACAGCTTTTTCAAGGTGCTCCATTCAATATCCTCTTCTTCCACGGTCAGCAGATACTGACTGTGACTCATGAACTCAAAGGCGGTCTTTATGTTATGGTTCAGAATGTAACGTGGCTTCCACCAACCATTGATGAGCTGATAGACAACACCCATTCCTTCACCCAGTTCTCCCGTTTTATAAAGGTTTTCAGACAGTTTCTTTTCTGTCAGTTTCTTGTATAATGCTTCCTCCAAGGTCTCACCAGGGGCAAGCTTCTTCAGTAATCTATTCAATCCCATATCTTCGTTTTTTAAGTTCTACAATCAGAAATAACCTTTTAACATAAGGGAAGGGGAAATCATGGATGTTCTATCTTCTTACTTCACATATAGTTCCAATTCTTGACGCATATCATCCAACTGATGGTCTATGTCTTCTAACACCCTGCGTTCAAAAGATGCCTTGCGCCTGTTTCTTACAGGGACATACAGTGTCTGCATGATGACGAATGACAGAATGGGATAGAACACCTGCTCGACAACACTCATTTCCGTTTCTATATGCAGCACATAGCCAAGCAAAGAAGTCAATGCCACGAAAAGGAAATACACCCAACCATTTGATGGCTTCTTGTTCTTGATGGGTTCAAGGATAGACATGGTGTCCGTTTTTATAGAAAACCTTGCGGCTTCTTCCGGCCTGGTCTCCTTAAAAGCCTTGAACCATACGCCACGTGCCAACACGCCCCGTTGCCATTTGGCAGTCTCTTCGTGTAGCTTGGCGGTAAGCTGCAGGGCATCTACCTTTCCTCCTGCCGCCATCTGTCTTTTAGCCTCAGATAGCACGACATCCCTTATGCCGTGCCACTGGGCGTTAAACAGTATAAGCAATTCCGTATCCATACCTTAATATTATATAGTTGCCAATGCCTCCGTGTAAGGAGTTCCAAACACATCTTCATGACAGGCTCTGATTTCCTGCGCCAATGCCTCGATGATGTGGTCAGTACGTTCCTTCTCTTGTCCTGCATTGAAAGCATTGTCACGCATGTTCCGCTCTATTTCAGCAAGTCGGTTCCGCTCGTCTGCCAGTCTCTGACGGGCATCGCCGCATTTGGCATCCTTCACCTCGTTCACCTTGATGGCAATGTTCACATTCATGTCGTGCAGACGGTCGTCCAACTTGTTGTGGATTTCCTTCAGGGCAACATTCTTGCTTTCCGTGAGCATACGGTCCACCATCTCGTTCTTGCCGTTCTTTATCTGCATCCATTCGATGAGGGCGCATATCACGATGCCCCAACCGCCAGTCACAATCTGAATGACCAACCACTGCCATACTCCGTTGAACACAGCCTTACGGATGAACTCCATCCATGCCGTGCGTCCACCGGCACAGTTCTTAATGATGGCACTGGCATCTCCCACACAATAGGAAATGATGGCTTGCAGCCAGTCCTGGTCCTTGCCTTTGCCCATCTGTGGCATTTCTGTCAGCACATTGCCAAGCTGTGAGAACAGCCCCGACACGTTGTTGAGATTGATGTTCACCGACTGCTCAGCCTCTCTGATAGCATTGTCGAGCACTGCACGGTTGTTATCCATAAACTGGTCAATCTTGCCGGCTATATGGTCGGCGATGATTTCAGAGAAAGGCTGCAACAGTCGCTTGATGTCTTCTTCTCTGGCTTCCTTCGACTTGAACACATTGATATTGCTCAACGCCAATGAGAGATAGTCCCTCATGCCAAAGCGTATTTTCTCATGCAGTGTCTCCAGATCCACCTCCCATGTACTATCGACACTATCCACGGCATTGCGAATTAGCATCGCCAAAGTGTTTTGCAGTTTCAAGGTGCAGTTGTCAAATGAGGTCTCTGTTGCGCTCAGACCCGTTTCTATCTCACCGATAATACGCAGACATTCATCCTGCTTTTCGGCACTGAGCTGACCGTTACGCTCATAGATGGCTCTGTCCTCACGAACCTTTTCCACAGCATCGTTATAAGTGTCGAGCATCGTGCGGAACACCTTCCTGTATTGTGCAGTGCAACGCTCATCGGTAGTCAGAAATTCCTGCAGGGCTTGCTCAAATGGCAGGAACTGGCTGCGTTGCATCTTCAGCTCCGCCTTCTGTTTGTCTATCGCCACGTCTCGCTGCAAGTCCTCGTCGAAAGTCATTCCCCTGCGGGCATCAAGAGCCAATAAGGCAGACAGTCCGAACACACGCTTCTTCATCAACACCTCGTCAATGCTTCCGTCTGCCTTGGTGAAACAGGCTTTCACGTCATTGCGAACCCGCTCCATCGCCTGCTCACGCTGCACATCAGATGCTATGTTGTCTATCTTGTTGAGCACGAAGAACACGTTGCCTGGATTACCCTTGAAATGTTCCTGAAAGTATTCGCGGTCAGCCTCCGCAAAACCACGCTCGCCACACAGATAGACAATAGCCTGTGCCTTGGCGGCTATGTCGAGGGCAAGCTCTGTCGCCACAGCCTTGTCCTCCAATCCCGGACTATCGACTATGTTCACACCATCTGCCATCAGTGGCAACGAGCAGCGGACAATGGAATATGCCACATCCTTGAAGCGTGCCACGCTGCCCGTCTGCGCAAATTCCTCATTGTCGGCATTCGTATATTGATATGTAGCGACAAATTCCTGTTTGCTGACATGTTCCACACGTCCTGCCGTTACACTGCCGTCTGCATTTACAGTGTCCTTGAAATGAATCTCCACGTCATCCTCATCGCAGCCATACTGGATGAAGGTGAGAATGGCTGTGCTTGGCAGAGCCGACTCAGGCAAGATGCGGCTTCCTAACAAGGCATTTACAAGGGTACTCTTGCCCGAAGTGAATGTACCCATGATGACCACACGGAACAGACCATCGGTAATAGTCCGTACTTCCTCCAAACAGCGGTCACGTTGCAAGGTCAACCCAAGTCCCGTTTCCATGCCGTTCAGACTCTGTCGCTCGCCAACCAATGCTGCCGCATGGTTGAGAGCTGATACCAATCTTGTATTCTTCTTATTCATATTAGTCGTATTTTGTTTATTTCCAGATTGAGGTGTCCGTAATAAGGCAAGCATTTGCGCAAGCAAACGACCAAGCTTCGAAGAAATCTTTGATGATTCTTTCCAGACTCTTACTGTTGAATTCATTTGACTCATTGATATTATACCATGGTGAATACACATACGACAGCCCATCGTTCCAATCGCCATTATATTCCTTGTGGAAACTTCTTACGACATCCAACATTATGTCAAATTCGCTTTGTGACAATTCCCCTTGAAGTCCCATGACGGTTTGCAAGATGCAAAAAGCACCTTCCTTTTCATCCATATCGAGGAAATATTCCATCGAGTTGTATTTGACGATGTAAAGACCACAAGAGTCTTTCTTCATCTCTGCTCCAAGCTCAGAAAAAGCCTTCTTCAGTTTATATCGAACTGTCGTTTTACCCATAACGATTATGATTATCTTAGACTAACCAATATCTCCAAGCCGTCTTCATGGATTTGTATGCCGTCAAGTTGTGCATATTCCATAATTTGCCGAATCTCTTTAACATGATCAGGGAAAAGATTGATTCTTTTGTCTTCGGGCTTGATTTCTATTCCGTGTGGCAGTTTGTTGTCAAGGTGTTCCACAGCACCGGCAATCAACATTGCCATGCCTGTCCCACATTCGTATGACAAGCACACAACATCCTTGCGCATAGCTTCAATGTGGATTTGAAGCACCATAGGTGGAATGAAACGACCCAATTGGCAAGATACTTCGAGTGTCTTGTCATCGATGCGTTTCAACTGTGGACGAATCATATAGTGCTTTTCCACATAGTTCGCCACTTCTTCATAATGCACTTTTATGTTCATAAATTCATCGTTTTATAGTTTTTCAAACGCAAATACTGTCATGCTCCGGGAGTTTGTAATCTCATCCGCTTCTTGAACACCCCAGTTAATTTCAACATCCTCTTCAGCAAGACGTGATAGACATTCGTTCATTCCTCCCAGCTCATCCATCATCAGAGGCTGGTCTTTTTTGTAGGATATGATGATTATCACGCTTGAAAGCGTATTATTGATATTCTTCTTTATCTCATCAATGGCCTTGACCGACATTTCTGATATGCCGAGCGGTTCATCCACTTTTACTGCTACAGCAGGCTTGCTTTTCCACGCTTTCATCTCAAAATCGTTCCAGTCGAGCCTTATCATCCCGTCTCTCAAAGCTACCTCATATATATAGGTCTTTGCTATTTCCCATTCTCGTGTTATTACTTGAACCATAATTATTCTGTTTTGAATGCAAAATTAATACTATTTGTAACCCGTAAGTCTCAAAATCATTGATTTACATAGCTTTATTCTTCTCCTTCTATGTCTAATGATGCAATCTTCTGTAAAAGTTCATCATCACAGATTGTCTTGTTGCCGCATTGTTCAATCACTTCTTCCCTGAATTTGTCTCCATTGACATATTCCTGCAACTCCTCGATAGTCTTGCAAGCGATTAGGAAAACAGAAATATCATGTGGCTTCTCATTGTTTCCTCTGTCTATCGTTATTGTGACAGCTAAGGAGAACAGGGAAGGTTCCATATCCATCCGCATGATAATTATTCCCATTTTCTTTACGACCTGTTTCTCTGGCAGAACGTTCATCGAAGCGTATGCCACTCCGTCAAATGGAAGCAGTTCCCTTACACACTTTAAAAACTCCTCGTCATGAATCACTTGATTGACGAAACCGGCAAATTTCTCGATGTTATCTGTGAGAAAAGCCTTAACCCTGTTAGTTGAAATAATTTCTTTATCCATATTGTTTATTTTACTTATAATAAAGATGTGGAAAGTGCTGGCGTTCTATCAATGTAGAACGCCAAGCACCTTTCTGTCATGCGTTGTTTTTCCACCATTCACGGATAGCGGCATTGAACTTCTTGTTCAGGCGTGAATAGCGGGTGTCCAACCACGCACGTGCTCTTCCGCAACGTTCTGCCACTTCAACGGGTGCTGTGTTTTCAATGAAGCGCAAACGCCATATAAGTTTGTCCTCGTCAGACCATTGCAGTTTTTCAGAGAAGCGGTAAAGGAAGTCCACGACCTTGTCATTGATTTCTTCCTTGTCAAGATTGACACCGAAGACATCTGCCAAAGGACTGGCATCACTCTTTCCTTCCTGCCATTTCACAAACTCCTTGATAAACTCTTCCGATACCTCGACATTGCGCGGAGTCTTGTCCCTCAATACCAACTCCTCATAATAGCTGTCACCGCGGATCAGTTTGTCTTTCAAAGCCATTTCTGCCTTCTTGATTTCTGAGCGTAATGATTCTGCTTCCAGTTTAAAGTCCTTTGCCATCTTCTTTTCGTTCTTGCGTTCAACGTAGGATGCCATCAGGAGATTCTTATACATTCCCTCAGGCATAAGGTCTGTAATGATGAGTTCCCACACATCAGGCGAGATGGAGGTGCCGAGCAAGCGAGTATTACCCGAAGTGCGCTCACGGCTCACATTGATGACCTTCATGTCTTCCAGTACTCTCATGACTTCATGGCGTGAAACTTGTTCAAGCCAGCAGAAGAAGCTGCTCTTTTTTGCATAGTTATCCAATACGCTCCATGTTCCATTATCCCATAAATGGGTATAGACAATATTACCAAACTCCTCGACACTCACCTCATAGTGATATGTCTGCTTGATCTGTGCGATAATCTTGGAACGGAAACGGCTGATGTTGCATTCGTTGTTATTCTTACCATAGAAAAACTTCTGGGCGAACAGTTGGTCTCCAGACTTCAAACGGTTGATAATACGTTCTGCCTCCGTCGCATTAGCATAGTTCCATACCACTTCGCGTGTTACAACACCATAGTACTTACGTTCCTCTTTTTCATCAGAGAAAGTCAGCTTATCTTCCTCTATACGAGCAAGAACCAGCTCCGCAAGTTGCTCATCTGTCACATCGAGTGACTTCTTACGGTCTTCAATCTCCATACGGACAACGACAAGCAGACCCATGATAAAGTCCTTGACAGCTTGTCCGATACCAGGAGTCTTTACTCCGTTGCTTGTTGCGCCTTTGAGGGTTGCGCTACCTGTTGTTTCATTCTTCTTCATATCTGTCAAATCTTTAAGTTTATGCATACGAAAACCGACCTCTGCAATGTTAAATTTCATTGCAAAGGTCGGCAGATTTTGACAGAATGAAGGTGCTTTGTAATGTGCCTCTTATATCAAATTATTCCCCACTGAAAATCAGGTTGTTATCGTAATATGTTAATCGAATTTAACACTAAATCATTGTCATTATCTCATCGGGCAGTTTGATATGGTCTGGCAAGACTGCAAGATGCGATGCTATATCACGGAGAAGGAATGGTTCTGCAGGTTCTTGCATCCTCTCGCAGGTGCCTCCTATGTCGTCACGGATGCTTTTCAGCACGGTATATAACCCCTTTTGCTGCACTTCGTTATTGGCGTTATAGTTCTTCATCATGTCAATAAAGAATTGCTCACCATTTATTCCATATACGATATTGTACAGTTTGCCAAACAACTCTTTATATTGTATCAGATTCAGCGTGTCAACCTTGTCGCCATTCTTTTTTCTGTCCAACAGATATATCAGGTAGAGGATGCAACCGTTCTTTCTGCTGAAGTGAACTTGCAACGCCTCTTCATCTCTAACAAGAAAGAGACGATAATATCCATCGTTCTTTCTGTTTACGTCTATTTTTTTTACTTTTCGTACTTCTAAATCCATGGTAGATACCTCTGCCATTCGTCGCGGGTTGATGTAGTTGTTAATCTTCTCCTGCAACTTGGGTGATTGTTTGAGGAAGAGCATACGCAAAGTGACAGGGTCAATGATACTGATGACGAAGTCAAGCTCTGCCGCAACCTTAGGGTCATGGGTCTTGTGGTATATCTTAAGGTTGTCCAAGAAACGGGAATACATCTCCATCCTTTGTTGGTGGGTAATAACACCTTTAACCTCCAACCGTTCCTTCAGAGCGGCAGTTGATGCTGCCATACCAAAGGATGGTTGCATCGCATTGTCAGCCAATCCTGCAAGATACTTGTATTGGAATGCCTCGTCATTAATGGCATTCTTAGCAAGTTCTATGAACTCGTCCGTATTGTCTTTCGCAAAAGCCTTTATGGCTTCTCCAATGTCATGTTTGGTGATGCGTTCTGCAGCATACATCATCATGAGAAGGTCACTAAGCAGATTATCTTCGCTTGTCTTGGCAACGATGAAATTCTTCTCACTATCCGCATGATTTTTTAATTGTATCACGAAATTATCGCCATACTGCTCAATGCGCTCCTTGATCTTGGGATGGTTCTTCAGTTCTACATGCTGTATTACCTCCAAGTCATAGTCGTTGAAATATACCTTGTTCTGTTCCTGTATTTTGGCATTATACTCTTCCATCAACGACACAGCCTTTTTCGCAAATGAGGATTCCTCGTCTGCTATCAGGTATATACAATTATCGAGGAACTGTCCGACCGAACAGTTTTCTTTGATGAGCTTGCCAATACAAGGCTCATCCATGGGGGATTTATCAATTATTCTCATTGTCTTTATCTTTTTGTTTTCTATGTTTCATTACTACTTGCTTAATCAAGTTGCTATCTGGCAGGTCTTCAATCCTGACAGGCTGCGGTGGGGGAGGTGAAGGTAATTCAAGTTCGTATGCCATCTTTCGATAATCGCTTTCTAACGTGTCGTAGTGGGTATAAACGAAAAACGGCATGTATCTTATCACGATGTCCATAATCGTGTTGCCATCCACTCTCATCCGTTCCAGATTTTGACGGCCACATTCTACAATTTCCTTCCTCAACTTGCCATCGGGATGTGTAAGGCTGTATTTCTGTCTTGACAATGCGTATTTGAATTTGCCTGTTGTCAATAGATGTCTTGCCGCATATAATCCGGCTGTCATGTCCGCTGCAAGTTCCTGAATCCATCGTTCGCTGCAGAACAGAGAAAAGCGGTAATGAAAGAGCATTTGGTGTGCCATCTCATGAACGAAACACAAGGTGAAGGCATCATTGTTGTTGATACCTGTCTTTTTCAGCATTTCCATATTATAAGACAATTCGCATTTGTCGGCATTGTCACCCAACAGCACCTCGGCAAACGTCTCGCACTTACTGCTTATCTCTGGTGTCGGCATATTGAAGAACTCTGCTACGTTAGTCACAATAGCAACTATATCCTCTTCAGTGACATCCTCTCTGTCCTTGAAAAGGGCTTCAAACAGATTGCATTCATGGCGACGTTGGAATTTCCACCATTCAGCCATGTGTTCATAGACCTCTTGTGTTACCATATTTCGTATTTATCCCAATTTTGCACGTTCTTTTTCCACTGTATTTTGCAGATCTTTCATCTTTTCTTTCCATGTAGTAAATAAGAGATTCAAACTCTGCATTTTCTCATTGGAAAAATCTGCTATGTCATTGAGAGTCTTCTGATATAGATTATTTATCATGTATGACCAAACCAGTATGGAAGAGTTGTTCTTGTCGTTGACAGCCTTCAACTCATTGCTACATTCCTCTAACTTTGTTTGAATTTTCAAGTTGCTTCTTCTATTGGGCATCTTTATATTAACTAAGGTGTCTATCACCAATCGTGGATCTTCCTTGACAAGGTCTATGTCTGGCAATTGGCTTTCAATATCCTCAATTTGAGCCTCATATTCTTTTATTATATCATCATATTTGTTGGCTGAATACCATATTGATTTCTTTAAGTTGTTGACACCAAGTTTCATTTCTGCCACTTCATTAAGGATGAAACTATAAATAGATATCGCAATCTGCTCAGCCACAGAAGACGTATCTGTAACAGGAACATTCTCAATAATCTCAGCACTATGAAACTCTTCTTTTTTCTCATCTGCAAAGTTTCGTATAGCAGACAGGGTTTCCCTACTTTTTTTATCAGTCTCTTCCTTCATGATATAGTATTCCTTCTCATAAGCTTCTATAGCATTATTAAGTGGTATCTGTTTAATCTTATTGGTTGCGAATCGTCCAGCTAAAGCACCTCCAATGCCCCCCAATAATGCGCCTATACCTGCTCCTAATGGTCCCAAAAAACATCCTCCTGCAAGAGCGCCACCCTTAGCTCCTGCAATTGCACCAACACCTGCTCCGGCGGCATCCAACGCTATATTTTTCAATGAAGTAATATAGTCCGTTTTATCTTCTGTAAGCAATTGATATTCTCTAAATGAAGAGATGGCTATTGTAACAACAGGTATGTGACCTGTAATGTCAAAATCAGAAGCATTCGTAAAATCATCAATACATTGACTTGCTTCCAATGCTGTATTCATATCGTTTCCCATAGAAGTGATGGAATGAGCCAATTCACGTGTTGCGTCATTTACTCCTAATGCTTCCATGGCACCCGATTTTAACGGAGTTAAAGCTGCACTAGCAATATTGTGGTGCGATACTTCATGCATCATTGATGCCATCTGCATCTTTCCTAAGTGTTGCATCCCATAACAAAACCTTTGAAGACCATCGGCTGAAAAAAAAGAGGATGCATTATCCTTGATTGCAGAAATGGCATCACCAAACACAGCATGACCTAAATTCGGAGGCAATACTTCTGCAATGGAATGTAGAGACTGACCTATTTGCGATGAAGGTATAACAGATAGTATAAACTGTTCTGTGCCAACTGTAGCTAAAGAATGTTCTTCAAAGAACTTAGATAGTTTATTCAGGGATGACTCAGAGTCATCACAAGAAGAAACATATTCAGGAGTTGGAATATCGAGCTGTTCAATATTATTGCGAATCTCTTCGATATTCTCCTGTAATTCATCAATACGGTCAAATTCATCCTCTAAATTTGATGTATCAATCACATCGATTGAGTCATCTGCATCCATAATAGTGTTGACTTTATCCTCGAATTTCCTTTTTGAACGAAGACAAGCCAAACCAACTCCTATTGCTATTACTACTATTGAGCTAATTATTAATATCATATGCAAAACATCTTAAAACCTATAATACTTTCGCTGCAGATTCTGTATTTCATAGAGATTCTGGTTTCTGAATGCCATAAACTCATTAACCAAATTTTGGATGGTCAATGGTATTCCGCGACGATGCATTTCTGGAGCAACATAACGACCATGTCTGATAAACATGGCTCTGAGAGTCCCTTCAGGATGGCTTGGGCTGCCGTTGGTCAGCAGCAATCCCATAGCCACTTTCTCTATAGAAGACATATTCCATAATCCTGCTCTGCATCCCATAAAGAAGTCAGGACATAGTTCCGACTCCCATTGTCCGTTAGCCACACCAGGGAATTGGGTGTTTTGAAGGACACGGTGGCCGCATTCATGAGTCATTACCAGTGAGAAGGCCTCCTTGTTGGTGACATTCATATTGATAAGCTGCTGCATATTGAAACACAGCACGTCATCGTAATAACTCCCCCTGTCCCAATTCATAAACATGGTCTGCCCGTTTTGGGCATTTGTGAGGTCTTGTATCATCCTCGGCATCGGAATGTTGAAGAAATCACAAGCCGACTTGATAGCATCGTTGATGTCAGCATCACTCAACCCAAATCGGTTGAAACGTTGCTGGCATCGCTTCAAGAAGTCTTCCATTGAAGGTCTCTGAAGAAACTGGAATGCAGGATTATCGAATATGTTTGCCATAATGGTATTCAATGAAAATTCATACTATAGCGCAAGATTCAATGCCTGTTTGGCATTTTTGAGGTCGATATTCGCGCTGTGAATCTTGCTCTGCGTATCATGTATCTTGTTACATGTTGCCCGGTATTCATCAACACTATTTTCTCTGCCTCTCAAAGCTCTTTCCTTGTATTCCAGCAGTTCTAACTCGTGCTTCAACCTGCGCACTCTGTCTTCACAGTCCTCCACTCGGTGCCGACGTTCCGCAATCTCAGATGCCGTATATGTTATTCCATGGAATGCAGAACCATCCGTAGTATCGCTATCACCCGATTGTGATACAATTCCTACGCTACCAGTAGTTTCTCCACTTGTACCATGGTATGCATTGGTTTGTACCTGTTGCAGGGCAATCTCATTCACGATGGCTTCCTGCTTGAAAATCTCGCTTGCATCTTCCTGAACGTGGTCATTCAATCTTGCAAGAATATTCTCTGCTGTCACAGGTATTCCGTGAGATTTTAGGTCTTCACCTATCTCCTTGCCAATCTCTATATACTTCAAACGAAGTTCACCATTAGGATGCGTCGGGCTGGGCGTTTCGCGCCCTAATGATTCCTCAACAGCTGTTGTGTCAATACCCTCTATCGCAGCCCGAACACCCATAAATGCATCACAGGAGAGTTCCTCCTGCCAATTACTAAGTTGATGCGTATTGCTCAGGTATTGCAACATGCAATGAGCCACTTCATGTGTGCAAATCAGTGATAGCGATTGCTCATCATGAATACCCAAATTCAACATCTGTTCACGACTGAAACCGAGAACATCATCATTCAGGGTTGTGGGGTCATGCGTGTAAACTCCTGTACTTTGATCCATTCTGACTTCAAGGTCATTCATCTGCATAAAGCCGCACGCATCGTGTACAGCATTCTGTATTACATCATCTGGCAGGTTGTACTCGTGAGCCAAATTGTGGAAATGCCCAAGGGCATCAGTATATACCGCATGATTGAAATCAAACGTCGGGTGGTAAACGGTAGTATCAAAATGTGCGTCCATTATATTACTTTGTTTGAGGTGAAAAACTTATTATTATATAATCGTCGGCAATCTTGTCAAGCATTTGGGTGAGATTCACCATTTTGCTCTCAATGAATTGCTTGTCTTCATCAGAGATAGAGTCATGTATGATGTCTTCTTTAAAAAAGATGTAATCAATCCATTTGACAAGGGAAGCATTACAATATTCAAGTATTCTTTTTTCCACACTGTCCTTGATATAGGAGTCCTTCCAGAAATCCACTTTGACATCGTTTGCTTTTGACTTGACATAATCTTTCAGACGCATATAACATTCATCAAAGGCATGTGCTTTCTCCTCACTGTCAAAACGAAGCAAATCGTTTTCCTGATGGGCAGATAAGGTCTTGTTTAATACACTTGCAATAGTCTCTTCTCTATATTGATTGCCTTTATTATCAATAACTCCTAATATATCTGTTGCCTTTTGGTCAAAGATCCCAAAAACCTGTTCTTTGAACATTGGACGAACCCAATTCCTTCTGTCGGTAGTCTCGTCCGTCTCTTGGCGACACCGTTCTATAAGGTTGTCGCAGATGTCAAGACACTCGGTTGATAGCGAATGTTTCGCTTTATCTGTGATAGGCTCTGCCATAATGAATGTATGAGCTTCATCACAGGAGTTGGTTCTGTTGTCCGTATTTAGGCTCTCAACACTGTTCCGATACAGACTTTCAAGGGATATGCAGTAATGAAGCCCGCTGATGAATCCTTCTGATACGCTCATCTCTTTTTTGTGATTCATTACATATTTGAGGAAAGTCACCAATTTGTCCAGTTCGTAGGATGGAAGCCCAATCTTTTGATCCACAAGTGCATTCTCACCAAGGAACTGACAACATACCACCTTGAATGCGTCATCACTTTTCCCAAATCGGTCAATGACAGCGCAATACGACAGCACGGCATCAAAGTCCAATATCAACTGGACTTGACTATTACTGAGGCTGCTCTTCAACATGGCTACATATTGCTCATACATATTCTGTACGGTTGCGTGGTCAACGTCATAACGCATAGACAGTAATTGTGGGAGCAATGGTATCACACTATATCTGCACCACATATATTGGTCATCCATATAACCGATGATACCCTCCAGCATATCAACGAGTTCCGATACAAGCTGTTCGATATCTACATTCACATAATCGTCATTCTGATGGTATTGGTAATGCGTCCCCTCTAATGACAATCTGATTTCACGGCAGTAGCTATTGCTTGCATCCATTCCGGTAACGCACCAATGGGTCATCTCTATCTGGAGACCTCTTTTTGTCAGTACAGGTGAAAAGATTATCGTTGGCACATTTTGCGTTGAAGCATGAATATTGGCACATTGAGCACTGTCCGCAGGGTCTTTGTCATCTTTCCATGCGTCCTGATAGAAAAGGACAGGGTGACTGCTGGCTTTGTTCCATGACTTGGCGAATCTGATGGACAGTTCGTCTTCAACGACCTTCCAAATCTTATTCTGGAAGTTACGGTCTCTGCATGGACCCATAATCACGTTGATGGGAACAATGCTTTCCACATCGTCAGTTTCGTAACCGAAAAGGTTGTCGTCTCTCATTACCAAAGGCATGACTGCTAAAGGCCATTTTTCCAAGGATGCCAGTTCGGCAATTGTTTGCAGGTTCTGCTTGTGCATCTCCTGCATGACGTTCTTTCTTTCTATGCGTTCCTCTTCTATAATCTGCCTTCTCGCATCTGCCATGGCATGAAACTGTTCCATGGCCACCTCAAAATTCTTCTCCATAACGGCACGCTGATATGCCTCTTGCTTCTCTTGGATGGTCTTGGCGTTCTTTTCGTTCCTCCAGGCATTGTATGCTTGTATGCCAAACGATACTGCTCCTATTGTTGCACCTGCTATAATCATGATTCAATCGTCTTATCAAGTTTCTTAATTTCTTCTTCATCGATAATCATGGTATCGATATTGCTCTGGCTTTGGATGATGAGTCCACGATATTTTGTGGTCAACATATTCCAGACAAGTTCATCCTCTTGCAGCAAACCTTTTATCTTATAAAGAGAGTCTGCTGGTGAATGATGAAGCATCAGTCGATAACAGTCATCAATGTATGCTGCAGCAGCAATCATCAGGGTTCTCATTCTTTCAGGGTTCTCTGCTATTTTGGACATCGGCACCCTAAATGTCTTGTCCATAATCATGTGACTCTGTCCTAACTGATAACCCCATGTCGCGGTTTCTATTGAGAGAATGTCACCTCGCTGAACAGGATAGATGATAACTGTTGGCAGACCTTGCATGATGTAATGCAAGTTCATGGTGTCTGCCATGGCACTTACGCAGTCACATTCCCAGCCTCTCATCCAGATGGAATCCAAACCAAGATTATAATGCAACAAGAAATCCTCTTTAAACTCATCACAGAAGTCTGCGTATGCGCCCTTCTTGTCCATGCTCTTTGCTGTCAACGGTGTACGTGCAACCATCAATTTTAGCCTTGGAACGCCGATGTTATCCGTGGAAGGATGTAGCATCTCTTCTAATACAGCGTTGATTTGCGGACGAAAATGCGTGTTCCAAGACTTCTCACAGAAACGTCTGAACTCTTCTTCCTGTTGACGGTCACGGCACGACTGAAGGGCTGCCTCTCTTTGGTTTTTCATACCAAGGTCATGACACTCATGGAGGAATTCAATTTCAGCCTGCATTTTCCTGTCACCAAACTCATTGCGAATCTGGTTTAGTTCCTCTTGGAAACTGATAGCTCTGGCATTATGCTCAGCAGCAGTTCTGCGGGATTTCCAGCCAGCATATACCATTCCTGCCATTTGACCGGCGAAATATCCCGAAATTACCCTCTCACCAGCAGGCATGGCTTCTACTGCTTGACCAATACCTGCCGCTGAAGGCAATGTAAATCCTAATTGCTCGTATGGTGTCATCTTCGTATTTCTTTATGTGAATATATATATTATCAATCTATCACCACATCATCGTCATCCCACATTGGTGTGGTTGGCTTACGTGGCTTGTTTACTGGTCCCTGAGTGTTGAACTGGGGAGGAGTCTGCACAGGCTGCTCACGCCATCCGTCATTGTATGAAGTAGGGTTATTCCAGTTGTTGTTAGAAGGTGCATCGCTTGCTATGGCAGGTTGCATACCACCAAACCACTGATTGAGGATGGCATTTACCTGTGCATCGATTTGCGGGGTGACACGCGATTTCACCCTATTATATGCCAATGCAAGTGCGGCACCATTGTCAATAAAGCCAAGAATGCCAAAGTTCTCTGTGCTTATCAAGTCTTCTGGAAGAAGTTGATAGGCAAGGGCTGCCACTATGATAGTCTTGTCCAATCCTGGAGTGTCAGGTGACTTCAACACGTAATACAACTCTAAGACGGTACGTGTTCCTTCAATGCCAGCGGTTTTTGCATACTTTTGTATGTACTGCCACAATTGTTCGCTTCCTCCAAATAATCTTAGTATCTTGTCCATATCCCCTTTCTTTATATGTTAATGTCTTCTTTTGTTATTATCACGAGTTGCTCGTTGTCTATTGTGTCCATCTTAGCCAGTCTATTGGCTTGGTTCTGGATTATCTTCTCAAAGATGTTCCTGCAATATCTTGCATTGCCGAAATGCTTGTCCTTATGACGCACAGCTTGCTCGATTCTCGCTTGCAGTACTTCAAGTGCATCCCGCTTAATCTTATAATGAGACTTTCTTAGGTTGAACTTGAATATCTTCACTAATTCCTCAACAGAGTAGTCATCAAACTGGATATATCTGTTGAATCGCGATTGGAGGCCGGGATTTGACTCGATGAATCCTTTTATCTCGTCCGTATATCCAGCAAGGATAACCACAAGTCTGTCTCTGTCATCTTCCATACGTTTCAGCAACGTTGCAATGGCTTCCGCCCCAAAGTCATTTTCTCCACCTACAAGTGTATATGCCTCGTCGATGAACAGCACTCCATCCAGCGCATCATCAATGACCTTGTTTGTTTTAACTGCTGTCTGTCCCACATACTCTGCAACTAACTTACTGCGGTCAACCTCTACAAGATGTCCTTTCTGCAGCACACCCAGTTCTTTGTAAATACCTGCCACTATTCTGGCTACGGTTGTTTTGCCTGTACCGGGATTGCCTGTGAAAACGCAGTGGTAGGACACAGAAGTGGTTGGTAGCCCACTCTGTTCCCTCATTTTCTGAATACGGAGCAGGTTTCGAAGAGAGTCTATGTCTGTTTTGACACGTTCCAGCCCAATCAGATTATTCAACTCCTGCTCGTAATCAGTGTTGTCTGCAATTCCATTGGAAGCAGAGGACTGTGATGGTTGATTTTGCGGCTGAGAGTATTCAGCATAAGCGTCCCTTGCCCAAAGGCAGTTGCATTGGGCTGCATTCTTCAGCCAACCCAAACCATGTTCCCGGTTTGGTTGTACTATCTTGCCCTCACACAGCATGATTCCTAGTGCGGTTTGGGCAAACACGTCACCATGACGAGCTGCTTCTATAATCTGATTAAATGCTTCCTGTGTCATAATAAACATATTTTAGTCCCAAAACTTAAAGCCGAGTTTTCGACCTTCTCGTTCCCATTTCTCATCATCTTTCTTGAAGTCATCCAACATCTTTTCTGTACTGTTGATGAAGTCATCCGTATCATCAAGCAGTGCTTGGGTCTTCAATCGGAGAGCGATTCGGCTTTTCACATAATTTTCTTCGCTGCTTGATGCCCCAATGGCTCGCATTACTTTCTTTAGGCAACTATTGGAAGAATCCAACTTAATGCCACTGTTTTCTATTTTACGATCCAACTCTTGTTGTCTCGAAGTTAGGTCATACCATCCCATAACATTCCGTATTAAAATCCTATTACCACTATAAGCTCAAATTGGTCATTTTGCAAATTGTCCATTGTAGATATTCCCCATTTGCATTCCAATTCTTCGCCCAGTTTGTCTATTACCTCATGGATGTCATTTATATTCTCCATGAAACAATTATCTTGTGGAAGTCGAATGACGAATAGCAATCCTTTTACCTGTTTGCTGTCGTTTCTCTCAATAATTGAGGAGATGGCGTTATCGAGCATAACGCCAATCTCTTCGATCTTCCCAGAAACCTTTTCTGCGTCAATATCGCCGACATTAGCCTTGAAACTATCAACATCGTTTTGGTCAATGTTAATGAATCCCTGACTACTTACGATTTCAGCCAAAAGGCTATTTACTCTTTCTGTTTTCATTGTCTATAGAATTAAATTATCATTGTTCTATGAAGACTGTCCACTGCCTTGTCCAGTTCTTCGTTAGCTTTTTCTGAGTCGTGATTAGCCATTGCATATATGCCCTTGGCTGTATGATAAAGAGATCCAATCAGTCCCATAACTTTCACTATTTGATTAAAAATTCCTGTTTTCGCATGTAAAGATAGTAACAATTCTTATTGCATGTAGTAGAGTTATACTCCCTTACATCCAATTCATTTTGTCTCACAAATTTATTGTGTAAAGAAGTGTAACTCTACTGCAATTGCAACGTTACATTTTCTTGTCCTTGGACTGATTCACCTTTTCATCAATCCATTTTGCTGCTTCGCCAGCGGCTTTGAAAGCCTGCCCGCTAAGGAGATAATATCCTCCCATTATTGCCAATACTGTTCCCATAATACTAATCATCAAGTAATTTACCTATGCACCAACCAATCCCTGCACCGATAGCTCCGCCAACAGCAATTGCACCTACAATGGGGGCGGCAGCAACCACCAATCCACCTACTGCTGTTCCCACGGCACTGGCTCCAGAAGCAACAGCTCCAATACCAGAGGCTACCGTTGAGCCTGCTGATGTTACAGCAGCTCCAACACTGCCCAGGCCAATTGCGGATGCTGCACTTCCTATACCAGAGGCAGTCGAATTGATAGAGTTAGTGAATGCATTGACTGCGTTATTGCTTGCATTGGAGATCGAACTGCCAATAGAGTTAGCACCAATTGCTGACAAAGCAGCACCTGAACTTGCGCCTACAGTTGCACCTGCGGTTCCTACGATTGCGTTGTAGCCTAAGCTACCGGGTCTTGGAGGTCTCATAATACTTTCGTTTTAAATTGTTATTCTTTTTGTTTTCTGTACTGCAAAATTACATGATTTTCTGCTACAGACAATAGGTGCACATTCACTTACACGACATTTGTTAAATGCAAAATCAGGAAGTGTGTAACTTAATGTACTCACTCCCTGATTTTGACTATTTCTTGGATGAACTTACATGAAAGTTCCCCAATCGGGATGTTCTTTTATGGGTACTCCATTGACTGATACTCTGTCAGGTGAGACAATGGTAGTAATGTAATCACCAGTACCAATCTGGATTTCTCCAATCAGTCTGCTGCCAACGACATCCTCAATAGCATTCCTTATTTCAGATATTCTATTCACTACGTTAGGATAGAGGGGACTGCGATGTGTTATCGTTTGACAATTGGACAGATGTGAGCAAATCCATTCATATTGTTCTTGAAGCCTATCTTGTTCTTCAGCATTCAGAGTGTTGAAGACCTTTTTCATAGGCAATCCTTTCTTGTCACCAAAGAAAGATCTGCACAATATCATAATATAGATGGCCGTCTTGCCAATAGCCAGTGGCAACTTGTAGTCATTGATAAACACAGCACGTAGATTCGTGCTTATATTGATGTTGTACTGTTGTGGATTGTTTTTTGCCAACGCCACCATCCTAAAGAAGGCTTTATGAATGCCATGGTACAACAACTTATCCTTCGCAGGATTAAAATCAATGTGGAAGTTAAAGGTTACAAACTTATTGAAGTCATGTATCAAATCTCCCACTACGTTGACCACCTTTTCCTCTCCAATATTGATTTTTAAGAAGTTGGCATTTGTCTCATAGACGAGACCCTTATCAGATATATTCTTGCCAATGACACTCGAACGGCCAAGCATCACCATCAAAGAGGGACGGGCACAAATGATGTCAAAGCCCAGCTTTTCATTCAAGTAGTCTTTAACGAAACTCTTGGTGTCCATCTGCATGATGTTGTTATAGACATCCTCCACCTTGTCTTCTGGTATATCGGGGAAGATATACATAGACATAGCTTTGAACATCTCCAATCCCTTTTTCTTATATTGTTCTACAATCTTAGGGATATAGATAAACTGGAAGCCGATGCTTGCGAGCAGATTGACAATCAAGTCATAGTTTTGCTCTACTTCAAGGCTTTTGCTGCTTGCATTGTTGTCAACATACAACACAAAGCGTTTACCTATGAAGATGTCAGTAAGTTTGAATGACTGAATATCATATTTGGTGTATGTCGCATTGTTCTTTTTGAGGAAATAGTCTATTGCCAACAGCAAGATAGCCTCCGCTGGAGCACAGAAGCCATCACTGCTTGCAGTCTCACTGACAATGTTTGCTGCCTTTTCTGCTTGTCTTCGCCGTTGGTCGGCATGAACTTTTCTGATGACTTCATTGTCGTTGTTGTCATCCGAGGGTTGCGTCAACAATTTGATTGCCTTTGCAAACGTCAGTTCTTGTGCCTGGTGGAAGAGAATACGGTTGTTCTCCTCACCAAACAGTTTGGCAAACTTGACCACTTCTTCATCGTCGATAATCTTGTCTGCCATAATAAGGTCATAGACTATGCGAGCCAAAGCTATTCGCTGGTCTTTCCCCAAATCTTTAATGCGACTGTCCATATCTTCTATGTTTTAATTCTGTTTATTATAAATCGTTTTATATCAGCAATGATAAGCACAGGCGATGTGATTAGCAGTAGCCATCCCCAGTCTCTTAAAGAAAGAGGAGACACACTAAACATTTCTCTCCCAAAAGTGACAATAATTATTTGTCCCACCAAAATCACCAATGCAATATATATAAAACTTGGGCTAAAAGATGTCTTCACTTCCTCGTCCTTCTTGAACACTCCACATATATCCTGTATCAAACTGCGAGAGGTCTTGAAATACTTCGCATTAAACAGATTCCAGAATTGCAGGAGTACAAAGAAGGTGAAGAACACACTCAACTCATACGGACTTAGATGTTGCTTTGTCTTGCTGAGGTCGAAAATGCCTGTGGCAAACAGGGTTAACTTTTCGCTTTTAAACAATTCAGAAACCTCATGTATGTCACAATGCCATAACAACTGCCACATGCCGACTAAGATTACAAAGAACAATATTCCGACTCCGACAATCTGTGTCCCCATACCTTTATTTATTATATGGCTGTTGGGGTCACGAGGCTTGTCATTCAACACTCGTTTGTTTGCAGGCAATGAAGATAGAGCCATTGCGGCAAATGTGTCCATGATAAGGTTCACCCAAAGCATCTGTGTCACATTCAGAGGTGAGTCAAGGCCTGTAAATGCGCCTATCAGCACAATAAGACATGCACAGATGTTGATAGTCATTTGGAAGAGAATGAACCTTTGTATATTCAGATACAAAGAGCGTCCCCAAATAATGGCCCTTACGATACTACTGAAGGAGTTGTCCAAAATTGTAATATCGCTTGCCTCCTTGGCTCTTGATGTACCATCGCCCATAGAGAGACCAACCTGTGCTTTGCTGAGAGCCGGAGCATCATTTGTTCCGTCACCCGTAACAGCAACAACTTGGTTCTGTTTCTGAAGCAAAGTCACCAATCTGGCTTTGTCATCAGGACGGGCACGTGAAATAATCTTAAAGTCCGGATTGGCTATCAATTTCATTGCTTCCTCATCCGACATCTTCTCGAAGACATCACCAGTCACCGTTTGCTGTTTCTCGTTTCTCTCCAAAAGTCCAATCTGCCTGCCTATCTCATTAGCAGTGCCTAGGGTGTCACCTGTCACAATAATCACTCTGACCCCAGCCTTCTGCGTACATTCTGTTATGGCATCCTTCACCTCGTCACGCACAGGGTCGGCTATGCCTACAATGCCGTCAAATGTCAAGGGACTCCATTTTCCATCGCTCTCATATTGTGAAGCAAAAGCCAATGTACGCATTGCTTTGTCCTGATATTCTGACAATTTTTCGAGGACATGATTCTTGTCTGTATTACCGGCAATTACATCACACATTTCCAGAACAATCTCTGGCGCACCTTTCACATATCTGACATGACGCTCTTCTTTGGCAAGTTCTACACCAGTCTTGGCTTCAAACTCCATCTTCATATATTTCTTCTCTGTCGAGAATGGCTCACCATGACCAATCTCATATAGGTGACGCTGTTCTTCATAGTTGATGCCTTTTGTCTTCTGCCAAGCCAACAATGCGCCTTCTGTCGGATTGCCCAATGGCTTTTCCTTTCCATTGTCATCAAGCGATATTTCTGCCGTTGAGTTAATGGCAATGTTCCTTTGAATCCTTTTCTCAGCATCCTCTCCATAGAAATCATAATCTACAACTGTCATCTTGTTTTGGGTCAAAGTGCCTGTCTTGTCGGTACAGATAACAGTCGTTGCTCCCATCGTCTCACACGCGTGGAGCTTTCTGACAAGGTTGTTCTCTTTCAGCATCCTTCTCATGCTGAGGGCAAGACTGACAGTAACACTCATGGGCAATCCTTCAGGAACGGCTACCACAATCAAGGTAACGGCAAGCATGATTGAACCGAGAGCAAACTCGGCTATCTCTAACCATGAATGGTTGTTTGCTGCATTTCCGTCAAAGAAGAAGAAATAGACCATTCTTCCGATGACAATCAGGATGGCAATAATGAAACTGAGCTTGGAAATCATGCTGCCCAGTTTGTCCAACTGTTGGTTGAGCGGTGTCTCCACTTCTCTTCCTTCTTGGGTTTTGGCTACGCCCTTTCCCTCGATAGTGTCCATACCTATTTTATCCACATGGAATATGGCGGTACCACCAATAACGGTAGAACCTCGAAGTACCATATTGGTGGGGAAGGTCGTTTCTTTTTCAAACTCCTCCTCGTAGGCTGATTTTCGTGCGTATGGTTCTCCTGTGAAGTTCGACTCATCAACGATGAAGGAATTAGTCTCGTCCAAATATCCGTCGGCAGGTATCTCGTCACCGTTCTCCAAATATACATAATCTCCTATGCAGACATCATGTTTCTTGACTTCCCTTATCCTAATTTTCTCTTTCCCGTTTTCCATAAAGCGACGGAACACCTTGATAGGCCTTCTGTCCTTTACAGTATTCAGAACTTCAAACTCCCTTTCTGCCTTTACTTCAAAGATGAATCCTACTCCTGTAGCCAACAGCAAGGCAGACAATATACCGATAGGCTCGAATAAGATGTTCTTGCCTTGCCCCATATAGAAGACTTCATACAGGGAGACTATCACTGAAAAAAAGAATACCACCAATAATACAATTATCAGTGGGTCCTTAAATTTTTCCAGATAGGCTTTCCATAAGGATTCTCTCTCTGGGGGCGGTATCAGATTCTTACCTTTCCCATTAGTTACTTGTTCAGAATTGTCATAAAGACACTGATGTAAAAATGATCTTCTTTTTCGCATTCTATTTTCAATTTTCTATTTCTTTGAATGCAAAATTACAATACTCTTGTCATAATAGACGAAAATTACAACGTTGGAAACGAGGATTCCCCTTTGGGAAGAATGAAAGTAACATACTCTTTTGGGGCTTTTATCCTATAGAAAGACATCAAACCACATTTTACGTGCTCAGGAATGAACATTTCCGCATTTGCCAATCCCGACATCACCTTGATTCTTGTCTTGATATGATGGGTTTGTGTTCTGTCTTTATATTCATTCACGATATTGCCTTTCCCTATATAGCTGTAAATATTATTGTATTCACCTAACAACTTTTTCTTTTCTGCCTTTGGAATATGCTCACGCCAGTCGAGTCCGTTACCTTCCAACGATTTCCGAACTATCATCATATATAAGGCGGCCTCTTGGGGATTGAGTTTTAGTATGAATCTCTCATCACAATCCATAGACTCAAAATATACCTTTGCCGTATGCGTTGAGAAATCAAATACAAGCCGGCAATCTTTTTTCTCTTTGCCGTATGCAATCAAGTCAAAGAGCGAACGATGAAAGCCAAAATATAGGAACTTGTTGCTTCTCGACCGTGTCTTTGCCACAATATCGGCATTGATCATTTCTCTATAGGTGTTCACCAACCGATGTATGGTGTTCATCACATCATCGGTCAACTCAATCTGGAGGAAATTGCTGAATCTCGTCCGTTCTGCATCATCATCGCCAAAGGAATCGATAATGTCCGACTCGTTGATTTTTATGAGTAGTGAGGGATTGGAATCAATAAGATTTACACCAATCTTCTTGTATAACAAGTCTCTGCAAAAGCGTGAGGTACTCAGATTACACAGACTATAGCAAATCTCATCTATGCGAAGAGTAGAAGCAGATGGTATCATGTATTTCACCACCTTATGCAGATATTTCTTACCCAACGCTCTAAAATCATCAACAACACTGGGGATATAGATGAAGTCAAAGCCTGCATTGGCAAACTCTTCCTCAATCTGTTTCAGTTGGTTGAGAATGGCAGCATCTATATCTGTTCCTTCTGTGTTTTCTACATATACGGCGGTCATGTTCTCCATGTTGATACCCTCAGACGGCACAGAAAAGACATTAGCATTTTCTGTCAAAGCCATGATAACGCAATATATTAAGACTGCTTCCAACGGCACACACGTTCCATCTGACAAAGAGAGGCGTTTCAAGGTCTTTACAAGTTCTTCTCTTGTCTCTCCATCCAGTTCTTTGAGAATAGACATGGCTTTCGCAAAATCCATCCTCTTGGCTTCTACAAGCATGGATTCACTGATGTTGAAACCATCCTTAGAGATAGTCTCCTCAAAGAAGTCCATCTCTTTTTCTTCTACGATAAAGTCAGCCTCAATGAGGTCTGACAATATGCGAGCCAAGGCGATTCTTTGTACTCTTTCCAACATCTGTTATCTGCTACAAACCTCCATACCCACAATACCAACGAGTATCAGAAGGGCAAAGAACATCTTCAATGCGGAGAATGTATCTCCGAAGAGCCATATCCCTATCACAAAAGTCCCTATGGCACCAAGCCCTGTCCATACGATATAGGCGGTACCAATTGGTATGGTCTTTTGTGCAAAGTAAAATAGGACGCCGCTCAACAACATGCTCAATGAGCCAAGAGCGATATACAACCCGAATTTCTCAGGATGCAGGCTCGACATTTTGAAGCCTACAGGCCATCCAATCTCGAAGAATGCAGCCAATATAAGTATCAACCAATTCATTCTTTCCCCTTTATTAACCCATTCAAAGAGCTTTCATAACTGCTGTCTAATGCCAAACGGAAACCTAAGTCATCGTCTGTATCTGTATCAATCCAGAAATTTACGCTCGTATTTCTACAACTTTTGGCATCAAATCTGAAGCTACCGCCTCTAAATGTGTGAGCTGCGTAAGATTCATCCTTGCATACAGGGTCAGTTATGTAACCTTTAGTCCTATACTCATCCTGTTTGCCTTGTTGTGCAATATCTCCCTTACCTTCAATGCAATCATTATAGAAATCGGTCTGATAATAGTCCTCACACCATTCCCAGATATTGCCAGACATGTCATAAACGCCAAGTTCATTAGGCATCCTGTCTTTTACTCCTGCGGTAGCTGAATGAATATATAAATCTAAATCCATTGCATCATCCGTACCGCTGTACATGGAATACTTATGACCTTCTTCTGCTAAATATTTATATGCAGCTAATTGTTTCTCATCAACTGTCATGCTTTCGTTATCGAATATCTTTGATAACTCCTTACATATTTTAGTTTTATGTCCACCTTTGGCAACGTATTCCCATTCAGCTTCTGTCGGAAGCCTGAATTTCAACTTTGTCAGTTCTTCCAGCTTAGGCAGGAATTGGTATTTTATCATATCCCAACTGATATTGGTTTGTGGCTTATTGTCTCCTAAGTTATCACTTGGGTTCATTTTTGCCTCAATACCCATTACGGCATTCCATAATTTTTGAGTTACAGGTGTCGCTGAGATATAGAACTTATTGATTTTTACGAAATGATGGGGAGTTTCTTCTTCATCTGCATTCTCGTCTATCCAATTTTCCGGGAAAAGCGGGTTCTTGTACTTGCCAATTGTATCATTGTTCTCAGTTCCCATAAGGAAATAACCAGTTTCCACAGGTATCATACCAGTGAGCTTAACAATATCATTTGCAGACATCGTCTTTTGTTCATCAATTGGATTGGTTGCCACCTTATCTAATAAATCTACAACCTCTCGCTCTTTGTCAGCTTCAATATTACGCATGTCAAATCGCCATACCATTCTGAAACCAATATCATCAGATTTTAGAATTGGCTTCCAGAACGAATACCAATAGTTGCCTTTTATGTCGCTATGTAGCTTACGGAAACGCCAACTACCACCGCAGAAGAAATAGCAACTGGGATTATCCTCAGGGGACTCTTTTGTCCATTCCCAAACATTACCCATCATATTATATACACCCAAGCTGTTTCTCTGCAAATCTTTGTTGTCGTCAACCAGCCATGGTCCTTTTCTGTCTTTTTTCCCTTCTTTCCCTTTGTTTATTCGGAAAGCATCCTCAATGCGTGTTTTCTCAGTTATTTCTTCCGCTGTGCATCTCGCCACATATTCCCATTCTTCTTTAGTAGGCAAATCAAAACGGAGTCCTGTCATCTTTCTGAGAACCTTCAGGAAATCTTCAATGTCATTTTTAGAAACATTGATAACAGGTAGATTGCTACCAACATATTTCTTCTCTTTTAGACTTTCGTCATCCTGTCCTTTGTCAGTTCCATTATCCTGTGCAGGATTATTGCCCATGATGCTTTCCCATTGTTGCTGAGAGACAGCAGTTTCCATCATCCAAAATTTCTTGTCGCCGTTTTCGATTAGTTTGAATGCGAAATGGTTGCCGCCATCACCTTTGGAAATGACAAAATCGCCAAGCAACTTGCCAGCTATGGAGTGGCGGGACTTTTCATCAGCCAGTCTCATAACATTTATCCACTCTCTGTATTTCAATAGCTGTGGTATATAGCAAACTACATCAATGTCATTATAGTGTACACCTGGATCTATCTCATTCAATGTAGTGTTTGAGCAAATATCAAGATGAGCACGGCTTTTCTCTTTTCTGAACTTCTTTTCCTTCTTGCGTTTTTTTTCATCCAAGTCCTTATTCGTAAATAGCAACCATTCAGCTTCAACATTATCCAATGGCCTAAAATTCATGGTAACTCTTTCAGTTAGCCATCGGGTATGTTCAGCCTTTGCCATTAGTTCCAGATTGTTCCCTTTTTTCAACTCGGATGTAAAGTCACTAATGTCATCTATAGTTGTTCCCAATGAACGTAACTTCATGGGAATACTATCCACCATATCTATATTGGAAAGTTTATCGACAATGCCCTGCTGGTTCCACAGATTGTTAATTTTTCGTGCGAAATCAAAATCTATTTCTTCGTATGAGCTTATATCTTCTATTTCCTGGTATTGATATGTTACCTGCTGATTATCACCATGATTCCTAATCCCAATCTTGTTATTAGCATAAAGGAAGTGAAGGATTTTGGCCATAGAATTATCGAATGCATCTTCTGTATAGCTTCCTTCTATCATGCCGAATGGGCGAAGCTTTTCATAACGCTTCCATACTTTTTCTCCATCAGCCACTTTGTTGGCCAAGTCAAAACTGTTCTGTTGATAAACCAATATCTGCAATGCCCTGCGATATACCATCTCAGGCAGATATAATGCAGCAGCTATTGAACGCTGTGGGTGATTGAAGCATATTGCAACTGTCGTAATCTTGTTTTTGTCCTGTGCAACATCTACCAAATACTTCCTGATTTCATCAGAAGCCACATTGCCTTGAATAAACTCCCACTCAATGTCCATGAAGTTCCCATTTTCACCAAGATGTTTATATCTGCCGTCGCCATCTTGACTCAAAGGGTCATACCATTCTTTCTTGCCACAAATATCTTTACCTATCTCAACCACTCTATAACGACACAAATCAAACATTGTGGCAAATCTTCCTCTAAAGTATTCACCTTCTTTCTTTGCCTGATCGTCAATGAAGGTAATTGTTGTTCTTAGATTCTTGTCTCTATGAGCATTGGGGAAATGTGCAAGCAAAGCCGTTTGGACTCCAAGAGCAGTACCCATTTGGTTCATTCCGACTATTACGAGATGTATCGTTTTGTCATCATCGGCTTTTATTCCATCGTAGGAATCGATTGGTATGTAATTCTGAACCTTAACCTCGCCTTTTTTGCCAACAGGAACTATAGCAAAGTTATCAACAAGAATTTTCTTCGCCCAAATTGCATGTATATTGAATGGGAGGAATTCGACATTCTTGTCTAAACTTTTGTATATATGTGTTGACTTGAAAGCCGTAAATGTACTTTGATATTCAAGGCTTACATGAACCTTCTTCTTGTCTTTTAATATGACATGCTTAAAGTATTCGGAAATGTTCTCCAAACAGCTGATATTGAATACATCGTGATCTTCTTCATTGTCAGCATGTACATCTTCACCCAAGATATAGATTTCTTTTGCTTTCTCTAAATGCAGAGCCTCTATGTCTTCGCGAGATGTTCGCTCTGCAAAATAAAATACAAGTCTATCTTCTTCATTCTTATCAAGGTCAAGGTCAAGCCTCATTCGCATTTTCTCAACATCCTGCCTTGTTTGTATCAATATATATTTGACATCTTTTCGTTTAAGCGAGAGTTTGACAATATTTGCCGTCTGTTCATTGCATCCGATGATAACCACATAATCCTTAAAACAACGGTTGTAATGTATCATGCCTTGTTTCCATTTTAGAGAACGACGAGACAGATAATTAACGATAGAAGAAACCAACAGACCTGACAAACATGCGATGCCAGAGACTGCACTTATAAATGCGATTACTCGCCCCTTTCCATATGCGGAGGGTAAATTACCAGGGTCTGTAAATTGACTGATTACCGCCCACCAATGTTCTATAGCTTCTTTTTCCGGACCATCATCATCACGCCAATGTACGATTTTGTCACTGTTAAAAAACTCTCCTACAAGGCATAATGATAATGCAAAACAGCAAACAAATGCAGAAATGATTGCAACCATCACCAATGGTTTATTACCATACATCCATCTGTCTTTCTCAACAGGCTTGAAAATCCATATATAGGCAAAGAATAATAAACCAATAATACCAAATGATTCTATTATCCAAGACCAATCAAGATCTATATTACTTAGCATATCTCATTCTATAATAATCGTGACCAAAAAATTCCATTTCACCAAATCGTTCAAAGCCCATGGCTTGGTAGTATGCCTCCAGCTTGGGCTTATCCTTGTCCACTAAGAGGGATGAATAGGCGCAGCCTAATCTCTTGCCCTTCTCGATGGCATATTCTATCAGCATCCTGCCGATACCCATACCTCTATATTCTGGACGGATGGCCATTGAGTCAAGATAGAATTCGCCATCACGTGCTTCTGCTTCCACCTTACTCAAATAGTCTTTGTCCATATCGTCCCAAAGACTATCCCATGTACGATGCCTCAGTTGCAGGTAACTCCGTCCGTCGTAAGCTATAAGGCTTCCGACAGCCACACCATCTACAAGGGCAACAATGGAGTTTTTCCAAGAGTACATGGTACTTTCATCCGAACAGGAGTCGATGAACTTCTTCATTTCATCCGTCTCCATGTCCAATGCTGTCAAGACAGTCCATGCTACTATCTCGACATCCTCTATCTTAGCGTCTCTTATTTCTATGTTCATTACAAATCAACAAATTGCATCCAAGCTCGGCACATAGCTTTGCTGGATGGATTCCGCAATAGCATTGGCAACCTCGATTTTGCTCAGCCCAATGCTCTCACCAAAATTATATAGCAGTTCTACTTCGTCCTTGGCTATAATCTTGTCTGACATGACAATAGCTATCATATAGCGAAGCATTCCGTCCCTCATACCCGGATTGATGCGAAGCAGGTTTGTCACCGCATCATTGAATGTCTCCATCACGTCGCCCTTTGCTATCTCGTCCAAGAACTGTCGTGGGAAAATCTTCAACGATGCCAACTGAGAGATAATGAGGTCTATCTCATCTTTCGCAATGTTGTCATCAGCATTCGCAACAATAAGACCGGCGGACGCAATGAACTTTGCCGTATATTCGTCCTGTTCGCAGTCGCCCACTTTCAGTAAGATGGCTATCAGTTCTTCCATACCCTTATCCAAATCCTCTTTCGATTTCGACTTGGCAAACAGATTGAGGGCTTGTACACGGATTGGATTGACGGGATGTGAAGCTCTACTCATACCTTTGTCTTTCAGGAAGTACTCCAACCTGCGGTTATTGTCTGCAAGCAATGCTTCAATGCTCACATTCATCTTTACCAAGTCAAGACCGGAAGCCATCTTGAAGAATGCGATCACGCACACATCGAGGTTCTCCACTGCCATATAGCCATAGCGGTCAGCCACCAATTCTGCCAACTGCTCATGCAACCTTATTTTGTATTGCAAGGTTACTGGCACTTCCGCATTTGGTGGAAACACAAACTGAATCAGACGCGCCAATGCTGTATCTTTATTAAGAAGGTGTCCAAGCTCGTGCCCGACAACAAACCGCAGTTCATCGGTCGTCATCAAATCGAAGAGAGCCGAGTTGATGTTTACAATATGTGGCTCTCCTTCGCTTTCTGCAGCAACAGAAAACGCATTCACTGATGAATCACCCGTGATGTAGAAGTCCACTTTATCTTTTACCCCCAACTTCTCTTTCACCTCATGGCACAGCTGATAGAAGTCAGGGAGCAGCTCTTTTTCCACCTTCAGACTGTGTCCTTCCATATTGCTTCGCCAATAGGCATCGCTACTTGATGAGGTCTTTATCTCACGCAGAACTTCCTCTACAATGTTGCCCTGCAAGGCATTGTATATCTGCTCGCCAATCTGACGCTCTAACTCTATGGAGAGAGGGTGGCAGGTGTCTATTGTCTCGTCCTTGGAGGACTTGAACCAATTCCAAATATTATTTGTAAGTGCCATGTCTTTTATACTTGTACTTATAAACTTTAACTTCTTACTTCGTTTTTCCTTAGATACCCAAGTTGCATATGAAGTATGTTAGTATGATTAGTTCCAAAATAAATACGGGATTTCTTTAAATCGACCAGGAGAAACTTGTATAAGATTATATTAACTAATAGTGCAAAAACAATAGCATTCTTCAGCCTATACTCAAATGAGTTTGGCCAGAAGAATGCTTCATTTAGATTTCTTATACCTCCTGTTTGTCTGTGGGAGTTCCTGTTTCTTTCTCAGCAGAATCTTCTTTTACGACACAATCATTAGCCTTGTCTATTTCAGGTTCTTGTTGTGGCGTTTCTTTTGCATTATTATGAGAATCATCTATAACGACATTCTCCTTATACTTGTCATTATTTGGTTCTGGTTGAGACACTTCTTTTTCATTATCAATAGGATCATTTATAACGATATCATCCTCTGATTTGTCAATCTCCGGTTCTGGCTGAGGTACTTCTTTGACCTGTTTCTTTAGACGTTCTATTGCTGCATCCAATTCCTCTTTTTCGTCCTTGTTTAGGGGTTGAATAGGAGCACGTCTATGCGCACTTTCTGCCATATAAGAAAAAGCTGCTTCAGGTTCTGTACGTACCCAATCAAGAAATAGAATGGCACGAATAGGACGCATTCCATCTTTCTCTCGTAGCTGTTCGTAAGATACTCCTTCGACAGCAAGGTTAGGTTCTTTCCCTTCAAGAATTTTATCTATTTCAATCAAAAACTCTTTCGGCAATTTCCTTACTCTATTGATTGTTCGAAAAATCTGGATGCCCTCCAATTCTTCAATATCCCTAAGATAGTTGAACAATTTGATATATTGTATAGCTTTCATATTACTTATTGTTATATTTATTAAATTCTTCAATTGAAATTTCTCCCTTTATAATCGCCTCAAAGCCGAACGCATCTCTTTCAAGGGGTTGCCTACGATAATCTCTATCACTTTCTGTAGGAGGGATATAGTGCTTAAAATTGTTAGCCCATTCTAAAAGGGTTTCAGCAGAATAACCATAATCCTTTTTACCTGTAACGGCAGCCCATTGTCTTGCATGTATTAACTCATGAAATATTGTATATACCTGCTCTGCTGCTAACTCGGCATGATCACTTGTAACCATATAAGCATTGAGGTGCAGCGAATTGTCTGTCCTGTCAAAAAAGCCACATGTTCCACAGTGCTCTTTGTCTGGCTCATAATATTCTACTCTACTTACTTTTACGTCTAAGATTTCTGAAGCCTCCCTTACAACCTCTTGCATTGTATCTACTCGTTCTGTAGGACTTTGATTTCTCAAAGTTTCCTTTACACCATTTCTAAATCGAGTATCAAGATACTCTTTTGACCTTCTGGCGGCTTTTTGATCTGGAGCTGAAGGCACATAACCTGGATGTTTCCATCGAACTTCGAATTCGCGAATTTTATCTTTTACCTTTACTTTAACTTCCTCGTACTTCTGTTTGGCCTTGTCTTTCCATTCTTCTAGTCGAGTACTAACTCTATCACATAGGTCTCTTGCTTTTTCCTTGACCTCATGATAAGTTTCTTTGATTTTGTTGCCCAGTTTCTTTGCACCGTCAACTAATGAAGAAAACCATCCCATAATAAACTACTTTTCTTTGTTAATCATTTTATTTATTGTCTCTTTTGTTTGTTGAATTATTATTTCTTCAGCTATCTCTTTTGCCTGAAAAGAAAGAATGTTTTTCCCACACCCAGCTTCAACGTGAACGATTCCATCTTTGTCCCTACTCACAATAAAGTCAACATCAGTTCCTTTAGGTGTGTTTGGAGGCAAACGAAGACTTTTTTTCACTAGAGGATTATAACAATCATAATCGATTTCATCTTTATTGCTATCGTTTTCAACAATTATTATATCCAGCTTTTCTTGATTATCTCGCCTTGTTGTCAAAGAAAAGGATCTATTATCAACAACGCAGTCATCATCTGCGTAGATGATATTCAATACTATTTCTTTTGCCTGTCGCATAGCTTTAAAGCCATATGACCTTGTGGTCTTATCATTTACGTTAATGTCATTCTTGCTCTTTTTTATCAGTAATCCTGCGTATTTGGCAGCACCTTTTGCTATCGCATAATCAGGATCTTCCAAAGATATCCAATCCTTTAGCAAACGATTATTGGAGATTTTACTAAGGAATTCTTTTTCAAGAGTTTTAATTATCATAGGCATTCTAGAAGAGCCGCCAACGAGCACAAATCTATCAATGATTGCATTATTGGCATTAGAAATTGCTTTATCAACTATCTCAACAGCTCTTCTTACCAATGACGCTGTAATTGTCTCAAACTCTGATCTCCTTACAGATATTATTTTATTGACATCTGGCAGCGTAATAGAAAACTTGGTTTCAAGGTTATCTGTTAATTCAATCTTTCGATTTTCTGCTTCGTGCATCAAAAGAGCCCAATATCGCCCGTGCTTATCTATTGTCTCCGGGTCTATATTTGCTTTTCTGAGAACATGAAGAACTAAAGCTTCATCCCAGTCCTTGCCACCAAGATGTACATCACCAGCAGGAGTGCCTAAAACCGAATAAGAATTACTTTTATCCTTTTCATATTTTACAATACTTACATCAAGTGTGCCTCCTCCTAAATCAAAAACCAAGATAGTTTCTTCCGGTTTGATATTATATGCAATTGCCGCAGCTGTTGGTTCTTGAAGTAATCCAAGCACTTCTATACCAGCAAGTTCTGCAGCTAATTTTGTCTTTTCTCTTTGATTGTCATTGAATGCTGCAGGTATTGTAACAACCGCCTTTGAGGCTTCTTTATCATTAAATATCTCACGAATAGTTTTATTCGCATTGTAAAATAAATGACGGAGAATACAAGAAGATGGTTCTATTGGAGATACTTTTCGGAATATCCCATTAATTTTAATGTCTTTCGTGCAATATTCGCTGTTCATTTCTCTTTTAACAGTATCTATTGCTTTCTCCGCATTAATCATCAATCCGTTTTTAGCTTTTTGGCCTACAAATGGAGTACCATCATCTTGAAATGCTACAACTGATGGGATTGTAGGAGATTTTTCTCTTTCAAAAGTAAGCATTTCGACATGCCCTTTTGAATCACACGATGCTACACACGAATAAGTCGTACCAAGATCTATTCCTAAAACACTCATATTTCTTACATGTATAGAATTACTGTCTCCTCTTTGTATAAGAAATCCACATCTGAAGAATTGATGCGAGGAAGAGTCCAATAAATGGCTGGTGACACAGACTTTGCAACATGGCCACTTAACTGGTCATCATTGGTTTGTATTGATTCGGTAGGATAGGCCACCATCCTTTCTTCATTATATATGTCGCCATCAGAAGAAGTAACAAATTTTATCTTGAAGTTTTTTTGTAATGCACGTTTAATTAACTCTACTCCATGTTCAATAGCACATGTCACCTCAGTACCTTTAGAACGGGAGTTGTATAATAATGTGCACATGCTTTCCAATATTTCAATCATGGCATCAAGACCTTGGCGTTGTACTGATTTAAAATAGAAGTCATTTCTATACTTTGACAATTCGTCTTTTAAGGATTCAACCTCGGCTTTATCATTACTATTATTCAACTCTTCTATAATAGAAGTCACTTTGTTTGATAATGCGTTTATCTGTTCTGTGATACCCAATAGACAGTCTCTAATATCTGTGCACTCTTTTTCCTCGTTATTATGGCAATACAACTGAATAAGAACTTGATAAAAATCATTATAGGTATAATGTTTGTAATTACCATCTACAGTTCCTCCTACAAAAACATGTGTATCTTGCTTCAACTGATAACTTGTCTTTGCTTCATCAATATTATTTAGAGGTACAAAACACATGTCATTAGACATAAACCACAGATACAGTTTCCCCTCAACTTTAATCGACTTTTCAAATCTGCTAACCCAATCCTTCTTATAATGATTATCAAAAATATCAGTAGAAGAATCTCTCTTTGATATATACACTATTTGAAAGGTATTCCACTCTTTGAGAAAAGAATCGTCTTGATACTCAAAAGTTTTTCTTAATTCTGTTCCATCGTAAACATGAACCAGATTGGTGAATTCATTGATAAATATACTAATCATAATTAATTGAAATTTTCTAAAATCCTTAAATGAAGACTTCCCAAAACTAAATGTGACCTGTAATCCACAACACCAGATCTAAAGTGACCATTAGACTCAAACCTAAAAGCATCACCTTCGATTACATGTAACTTGGGTTCCATCAGCTTTGAGACTTCTATCGTAAAATGTTTGTTTCTTAGCAATCTTTCCTTTGTGACAATTTGTTGGAATGTAGAATCTTCTGGATGGCTACCAGAACCAAAAGTATTTATACCATCGTATAAAACATAAACACTTGGCTCAATATCATCATCTGAGGCCAAAAGAAACCCTACAATCGGTTTTGAAGACGACCCTTTACTCCCAAACATTTTGTCAACGTTGTTGTTTCTTAACCTAAACATACGATATTCTTCTTCAATATCCGAATAGTGTTTTTCCCTGAATTCATGAAGAAACCTATCGGAAATATCTCTATCCATTTGTTTGAATTCTTCAAAAATCCTCAATGTTGAGAGAAAGGGATATAGCGTCCCCCAATCCTCGTGAAGTTGTTCTTCAATAGCCATAGATATATCATTTCTACTTTTATGTTCAGAAACCCATGATTTGATTTTCTGATTAACCAAATCTTGTTTAAAAGAATCCCAATCGCTATTGATTAAAGAAATTATATCCTCTATCTTTGTAAATTCATTATATTTCATGATGCAGATATGTAACCTTTTGATTTATAATCCGATATTAGCTGTTCAGAAGTTTTCTTCTTATACTTTCTTGACAAAAGTTCTCTCATGTCTGATTCTTTTGGTAGATTCTTTTGACAAGATGCAATCTTGTAATCGAGAACTATATCATCTATCGTCTTTTTTAGACTCTCTTCCTCGGATTTGGACTTGTTGTCAGCAACCTTATCTATTAACTTCAAAACTGTTAAATACTTCACTGTCTTGTTGTCTGACAAATTCCAATCCTCATTAAATGCTTGAACTATTAAACTGTCGATTTCTGCTCCACTAAAATTCGAACTCGACATTTTTTCGCATAGAACATTTATTTTACTCTCATTTTTAATTTGACCAGAAATGGTAATGACTTCATCTTTACCATCCATTAGATAAAGACCGTATTTTTTCAAGCATTTTCGGAATATCTCATTTGCTCCTTTTGCGTCAGGATAGGACAGATAGAATATTTCATCCCATCGTCCCTTTCTCAAAAGTTCAGGTCTAAGACAGGACAAGTCATTCGCTGTAGCAACAAGATAAACAAGGCTTTTTCTTTCTTGCATCCATGTTAGGAAATACCCCACCATTCGTGTGATGGTTATATCATTGTTCTGATCACTATTCCCAAAACCCGCAAATGCTTTTTCTATCTCGTCAATCCACAAGACACAAGGCTGCGCAGCCTCTGCCGTTCTTATGGCTTCTATCAAATTATGTTCACTTTCACCCACATACTTCCCCATCAGTTTGCCCAAATCTAATCTAAGCAACGTTTTATCAAAGATTGCCGCAATTGATTTGACTGTTTCTGATTTACCACAACCAGGAGGTCCTACTAACAAAACTCCCTTAGGCTTAGGCAAATTTTGAGGATAGTTTGATATATTATCAATGACCTGAGCTTGCTTATAAATAAACTGTTTTAGACTGTCAATATTGCCAATTCTGTCTTTTTGATCAGGTTGAAGGTCTATTACGTCTAACAGACTTGAATTGTTAACCAACTGACGTTTCTCTCTTAAGATATGTTCAGCTAAAGAACAGTGAGAATGTTCATATCTTGGATTTATTTCATCCTCTAATTTCTGAATGGTAGTTAGTACTTTTCTAATATCATACAATTGCATACCATGTAAAGCACTTACCAATTGCTTCCTGTTATGCTTAAAAGCCTTCTCGTCAGCAAAGAAACTTTTGCCAAATATATATCCATTGACTTCATATTTGCTTTTTCTGCACCACAAGTTTTCGGGAATCTTTGAATCAGAAATGCCAAGTTCTTCCTCTATGTCGTTTTGGTCTGGAGTAGGCACATGCACCACCGTGAAGAGTCGTGAAATCTCCTTGGGTAGTTCTGAAACAAAACAATTTGATACTATTATAATGGTTCTTAAATTGTTTACTTCTCCTCTCTCATATTTTTCAACGAATGACTGCAATAAGTACTGGGTCTTTGCATCAGTTAGTTCACTATGTATGTTTTTAAACAAGAAGATTTGGTGTACGTCTTTTACTATCCTTCTGTCTTTTACAGTCGCGTCTTCGGGAGCAGGTTTAGGAGTTATGATTTCCTTAATATAACCAGATAACCCATCACTGAACGAATCTGATATAGCTTTCTTTGTCTTGAAATTTATTGGACCATTGGCAAGGCTATACTCTAATATAGAATCCATATTTAGATTAAAATACTTTTTCTCTTTAGGAGATAGTATTGATTCTATAATTTCATCTATATATGTAAAATGATAATGAGGTATAAATAGTACCGGAGCTGTTTGAATACCTGCTATCAAATTGTCCTTAAATTGTTCTATCATAGTTGTATTAATTTAATGCTGTTATTATCTTCTACGGTAAAAGTCATTACGACCTTGAAGAATGGTAAATTTGATTCCGTGCAATCTCTTATTTTTTTTAAAATATCGTTGAAACGATGAGGATCTTCAACGCTATTAATCGAAGTTCGTTTTGTAAGTTCGATGAGAAAATCCAACTTAGACGCACGGTCATATTTTGAGAAGAATCTAAAACATTTGTCTCCTGCTACCTTGTTGTTCTCATTCACAAATTCAAATACTAGCACTTCATGATTATCAACCTCAATCTGTAGTAGAAGAAAAACTATATACCAAATCAACACAAAGAAAGATATCCAGCCCAGAATAGTGATGGGATGACTGCAAAAAGCTACAATAATAAGTACCAATATCACAGCAAATACTTTTAGTAGAGTTTGGTTTTGGGACATATAACGAGATAGACATAAAAGCATATTTGTCCAATGCTGTAATATGTTATTCCTTTCATTCATCCCATTTAAAAATATGTAACGAACTCTATTCATGATATTTGCCCAATACCCATATCTGACCGTGTTTCCTTCAATCCTACATAACAATAAAATATTGTATTTATAAGAATCTTCCAATCTGATGTAGTGTTCAAAAGATAATCTATCGAACACAGGCTCTGATATTTCCATATTATTTATTCCTCTTTAAGACACGTTTTAATAATCAAATCGAAGTTATAGTACTTATCAGTGTCTAACCCTTGAATCTCCTTTTGTGCGTTTAGCATCATACAAAGTGATTCATAAGGATATTTCCGCAACTGTCCCAAAGACGGAATATATTTGACTAAAAGATACCTCATTGACATTTCATAATATTGATTTAGGAAATCCCTAATAGTAATTATTGATGCAGAAAGTAGTATCTTGTCATCTTTTGCCTTATCCAGCAATCTTCGACCATTAGATGAAAAATGCTCTTTATATTGAGGCCTGTCAATAAAAAACAATGCAGACAAATCTTTGCCTTTAAATATCGGTAGGACAAAACCCATAAATGAGAATATTGAAGAAATAATATAAAATGTACATAAAAATAGTATCAGGTATTTGGAACCATTCTTCATGAATGGCTCCAAATATATCTGCTCTTGATAAAAGGAGATAATTATCAAGACAATTAACCATGGAAATATCCAAATGCTAATTGCTGTAGCACCTTCTATTATATGTTTTTTTTCAATCTTCATTTCTCGTCAGATGAATTTTCTTGAGAGGATGACTCAGAACCATTGTTTGTTCCATCATTTTGCTGAGTTTCACTATCGTTTTTTGCCTCTTCATTATTATCTGTATGCTCTTGTTGAGTATCTTTCTCGTGTAGCTGCGCATTAGGAGTAATCTTACTTCCTTCCTCGTCATCTTTCTTACCAATCATGGCATCTCTCATATCTCTATACCATGCTGCATAAGAAGCGAGTATAATGCGTTTCTTGTAATCCAAAACAACATCAAACACTTCTTTATTTGTTTTCTTAATGTCATCATTAAGCCCACCAGCATTTTCCCACTGAATATGTTGTTTGTAGTCTTTGTCTTGACCATTATACAAACCATCTTTAGAAGTTGAGAATTTCATAAGTTTTCGATACATTTTTCCCATAATGAATGGTGAGAGTGATTTAAGTTCTCCCTTCTCGATGTTTCTCAACATCCTTGCAAGACTCAATCGTATTTTATCCTGAGCAAGGAGTTTCTCTTGATGTAGATAATTGTCATATACGCCATCTGCTAGCATCATCTTATATAGTACAGGAGAAATATCTATGAGAATAAAAAGTAACATGATTAAACCTATAGGTGTAGATAAGTAATATAGCAGACTATGTATTAACTCATAGTTACATCCTACAAAAATACCTACTATAAAAGCTGCTGATATTATAAACAAATTTTTTTTCTCCATAGACAATCTAGCGCCGAATACAAAAAATAGTATTACAAAACAGATTAAGGACAATGATATTTTCAGTCCCCAGTCAAATAATTCATAGTTCGATTGTTTAAATATGTTAAGAGCCGCAGAAGTGGTGGATAAAGAATCTGTATAAACATTCACTGTAGTGGAATCAATATTTGTCTGTTCGGAAGAGAACAATGGTACATAACCATTCATCGCTAAACTATGCAATGTAGATAATCGTCTTAACAAACCCGTATCTTGTTTGCAGACAAATTTTTCAGATTCGTGTTTTACGATTTTTGTGATTGTATCATTTAAATTCTTAGTTAAAGAGTCAAGTTTTAGCTTGTCTTTTTCTCTTTTATCTCGTAGTGCTATTTTTAGTTTGTTCGTATTATTGTATTCCGGATGTTTTTCATTCCAGATTTTAATAGCTTCATTGTAAGCTTTAACATCATTAACCTCTGTCTGTCCTGCAAAAACCCAATTGCCATTACCATCACCATTGTAATTGTTCCTGTTTGTTTTATAATCACTCTGCTTTGGATAGTCATCTTTTAGTTTTGATAATTCTGTTTCAAACTTTTCGATGGAAACAGAATCCCTGTCAATAGTATTTTTTAAATTATGAATATGATTACTAAGGCTCAAATATGCCTTTCTTCTACAATCTATCTCAAACACTTCTGTTTCTTTCTGTCTATCTACAACAATTTGTTGTTCAATAGAAGTTTTAAAGATTCGTAACTCTAGAGGGGCAGAAATTACTATGCCCAAAAAGATTGCAATAAGGATACGAGGTAAGCCTCCGAAAAATTCATCTTTACTGATAGAAACCTTTCCATCTGAATACATAGTATTGGTAATAAACCTATCAAGAAAGAAAATCATCAGCCCCCAAAAAGTTGCAAAGCCTGCTGCCGCAGATGTTTTTTCAATATCAAGCGAAAGTAGATACTCATCTCTAACCCCTAACACTAAAAGCATTGCAATGAAACTAGAGAACCAGGCCATTAGTGCAGTAAAAAGAATAACTGTACCAATACCGGTATATTTAGAATGGTCTCCAGGGCACATTCGGAGCAAACCTCGGTCAGCACCTGCACACCACCAAGAGAATTCCTTAAACCATCCAGCCCAGTTCTCATATATATAAGAACCGTTCAAGAAAAAATAGGGTACTTTAACTCCTTTAATTATAATTTCTCTTCGCTTATTCCCTTCATTACGAAGTTTATCAATGTCTTCTTGCCTTAACTGGACTAGTTTATCAGGACTTGTTCCAGAGTCAAGGACATTGGCAATAAGATCTGTATCAATAGTCTGGACAGGACATGTGAAATCTTTGATATTTAGATAGGAATGTTTTGCAGTGACATTTTGTCCTTTGAAGTATTCCTCAAACTCTTCGTACTTAGCATCTGGCTTATGATGATACTCCTTCCATAATTCAAAAGCATCCTTACCTCTCAAATCAACAGGATCAGTTTTATGCCCTTCTTTATCATCAAAATGCAACTCTGTACCATTAAATACAGGTTCAAATGTACGACCATCTTTGCCACGAATATCCTTTTCGGCTATGTGAGTACCTTTGCCTTCTAAGTCCTCTGTGAAATATATGGTAAACCCATCAAAGTGGGGATAGAATACCTTACCATCCTCACCTTTTTGGGTCTTCACAAGGCTGGCAATCCACTTAAAGAAATCTTCGCGAGTGCTATTTTTGTAACCAAGATCCTGCCATACTTCAAAGGCATCCTTTCCATTCTGTCCTTTGAGGTATTCAAAGAAGTCATCAGGAGTAGAACCAACTTTCTCCCCATGTACTTCTTTCCATAATTCGAAAGCACTTTTCCCGTTTTCGCCTTTAAAATAATTCCAATATGCCTCAAGAGAAACATCCGCATCAGGTCCTTGCCATTCCTTCCATTCCTCATAGGCATTTTTCCCATTCTTCCCATTAGCCCCTTTTAGAGACTCCATGAAATCAACGATAGAACCTTGATGGTCTTTTAGCCATAAAGTATATGCACTTTCACCGTTAGTACCGTTAATTGTCAAAATAGGTATTTCCTGCTTTATCTTTCCGCGTCTGTCACGTACTTCGAGTTTTTGCGTTTCATAGTTATAGACAAAATAGATAGCAGGATAGTCAGGAGCCTCACCAAGATCGGAGTCTTGATGAGGTGGCATATCCCTGTTTTTTCTATCACCATTGTTATTACTATTATTGGGGTTCGATTGCGAACTGTTATTTGTGTTATTCGCTGTTGTAGAAGAGGTGTTTGCTTCTTCTCCCCATTCCTCAAAAATATCTTGTTCCATAATAACTTATTGTTTACAAAGTTCTCTGAATAAATGTGCTACATCTGCGCATTTCGCAGTATCTTCTTTCTCATAGTTCTCTGTTACAACATTCTTGATATAAGCCTTGAATTCTTTGTACGGTTCAGACATAAATTTGCCATAATCATTTTGGTCTGTACAGAAAACATTGTCAAATAATGGAGTAACTAGATTAACATAAACATTGTATTCTTGGAATGTTTTCTCATATTTGTGTAAGAGATCATTGCGAAGAATAATATCTAACATACAAAGAGAATTCCATATACTCTTTGCTGCAGTAAACTCGTCTGTATATATTAGTGAGACGTTAAGAAGATTCCTCCTTAGTTCCTTGCCTGTTTGGTCATCAACGATTGATGGAAGGTCTATAACAGAATCTAAAAAATCCTGAATGGCTGAACCAAATGCGTCTGATTGAATCTGATTTGTAAAGTCCTGCATCCACGTAATTGGTTTTTCTTCTGATGTAACAAAAATATTATGCTTTTTCATTATATCCCTTACAACTACACACAAAGACTCTTTAACATCTGTAACATCTTTGTCTGTTATTCCAACTTGCTCAGATGCCAAGGACATTTTATCCCATATAGCCTCGTATAGTTGTTCTCTAGTATGAATAAAAAACTCAAGTTCTCTTCCTGTATAGTTGCATGAGTGTTTCGGGTCATCAACATTAAGGTTAGTCTTAATGCGTTTGATATTTGTAGCAATTGCTTGACAACTCTTATTTAAGTAATCTTCAAAAAAACTTCCTGCTTGTTCTATTCTTTTCTCTGCAGTGGATTTATCCAAATTGGAATTTACAACAGCTTTATTAATGACCTCTTTTTTGATATCAATCCATTTGATGTCAAGTGATTCTGACGAAATGATAAGCTCATTAATGGCCAATAATGCATTCTTGAACAGATTGTCGAACGCTGCTTTAACATGATACTGAACATCCTTAATACCATATACACTGAAAACTTCAGGGTCTTTTAGAATCGGTCTAACAGAATTTATTATCTGTTTACAGAGAATGGCATCTTTTTCAAAGAGTTCTGCTCTAAAATCCTTCAGTCTTTGATTCAATTCTGTAATAATAGTATCAACCTGTTCGTCAATTTTCTTTGTTTTGTCTATATCTGAGAATGAAGGTAATACATTAAGACATGATTTCAAGCTCTTTAGGATTTTGTTTTGTCCATTGATGCAATTTTCATATTCTTCTTGAAGTTTCACTAAGAAATAATTGTCAACGTTAGAAATGTTGTTTTCCAAATTGCCCAAAACTACATTGACAAAATAATCTACTATTGCTGTAGAATTCTCACGTCCTTTTTCAATGAAATTAATAGAATCCCAGTAATCCTCATTTAATATAAAATGATCTGCATTGCCTTGCATTTCCTTCCAAATCTGTTTTTGGAAAGACTCAACTGTATCATCTGTAATGTGAGCATTGTCTTCCTTATTACATAGGTAGTAAACCCAGTCTTCCATTTTGCGATCTCTGATTTTCGACAAGACTTTAATAAAACAAGAATTATTAATATTCTCGGCATTGTCATTATCAGACAAAATACGACATAATGCAACAGCGAGGTCAGCATGCTCTCTGACTATTTTAAGCAAATCTTCCTCGACACAAAACTTTGCCTCGCCAATCCCCATTGTATCAACTAACCTAATTGAGCCTAAATCCTCATCATTCACTGTTCTAAGAGGCCAGTTTACAATTGCTTCACGTACTGCTAAGGCACGACAATAGGGTTCCCCCGTGTAATCTGTACTTTTCTTGTAACTTACATAAGGAACTAATTTACCTTCATTGATTTGGGATTCGGTTAACGGCTCATCTACATGGTCAAGATAAGATGCATAATGAGAACAATTGTCAATATAGAATGTAAAAGTCTCAAAATATTTATCTGCAGTCACAATCGTATCAACTCCGCTAATTGTTGACTTTCCAAAATTATGAGAGTTGTATGATGAGTGAGCTTTTATCTTTGTACAGAACTCCCTCAAAGTGCATTTTGAGAAATCCCACAAAGGAAATTGTGACTTATTTTGCCTTTGAAGCTCTTTGTTGAGTTGCAGAACATATTCATTAATAATCTTATTAAATTCTTCAGTAGATAAGAATTTTATAATAGCACTTTTATCGTTGGAATTACAAAAGATGGTTCTAGCAGCAGTTGTTTTACCTTTACCAGAAGGTATGACAGTCTCAGGAGCTCCTGTAAGGGCTCTTAGAAATACACTTTTCCCGGTACTTACAGGTCCAGTTATACATACTTCAATTTCATCCTTTGCTATCTTATTTGCTATGGCTTCAAAATAACCTTTAGGCTCATAGGTCTTGTCATTGAGTACACCAACATTTTGACGAACCGACTTAATATACTCTATGACATCATCCTTGATTTCTTCCCATTCTGCTTTAAACTCAGGGTAATTCCTCAGTAGGATCTTCCAATTATCACTTTTAATTACTGTATTTAGCTTCTCTGCAAATGTGATAATTTTCTCTACACCTTGCCAGCATGAATTGTATTTATGAGCAATTTCATTTTGTCTGTTGGCAACTATTGATGATATTGTATCTGCTATAGGCATAATATATAATTATTTTATTTAACAATTTCTTTTATATAGATTCTCTGATTTCAATCACAGCTTGATACTCTTCAAGTGAATCTTTTAATATTTCCGTAGAATATCTATCAATTTTGCTTGCGATTAATACTGGGGTGTTGTCAACAAGGCGTTTTGCTTCTGGAATATTTAACCCAAGTTTTTCCATAAGAACTTTAGCGACAAGTAATTTTGCTGGACCACAGTCTATCAAATACATGTCATATTTTGAAGTCATATTGACACGATTGGTTTCACTTTGTTTATTGCAATCTGTTTCTGCAAAAGATTTTTGTGAAAAACGGAATTCACCTGTCAAAGCACTACACGCGAACCATGGATTTTGCTGCATTTTTGTTATTTCATAAACATACGAAGAAACCTTATTGAAATAGGAAACTATATCGATATCCTTTATTTCCAACATCTTCAAAAGTCCAATAGTATAAGGACTATTAGATGCGATACTGTCAGTTCTGTCATAAGCGACCTCGTTTGGACTGGTTGCGTAAGCAATAATTGTACCCTTAGGTCCATTCATTACCCCAAGACCTTTATAAGAATCACCTTTATACCAACTACGTGTAAAAGGATTGACTCTACAAGCATCTAAAACCAAGACTTTCAGATTACAATTAGCGTCTTCAAGTTTTGATAGAATATACGATGCTTTGTTACAATTGTAGTCAATATCTGAAGGCGAATTTAAGTCGGCATCAATAGGTACTAGATAGTTTTCACCATTGTATTGTAATCCGTGACCCGAATAAAACACATAGCCCACTTCTGCATTGTGTGACATACGACAAAAATCATTCAGACCTTCGTCAATTTCTCTCTTTGTCGCGTTACGTATTATTTTGATATCAAACCCCATTGCCTTCAGTTTCTCTCCAAGAGCATTAGCATCATTTATGCAATTTTTCAATTTTGTGGGCTTATAATCGCAATTTCCAATTAATAATGCTTTCTTCTTCCCTAAAGAAGCTGAATTCGTCACATTTTGCACATTATCAACATATATGGGTGTGATGACAGTTTGAGGTGTACATAACATATCGCTGATATTGATATCAGTCTTCTTGATACCTCTTAAAAGAATCCCCACATTATCTCCTTTTTTAGCTTCGTCAACTAACTGTCTAAAAAACTCAATACCAGAAACCACGACAGGTGTATTTCTACCGTTATGAGTCAACAAAGAGAGTGTGTCACCAACTTTGACATTTCCTGACGACACCTCACCTGTTACAACAGTACCCCGTCCAGCTATTTCAAAAATATCGTTAACGATAAAGGTAAATTCTCCAGAATTAATGCCAACAACCCATAATCCATTACAATAATAAGGATTATCATTATAAAATGCATCCAGTACTAGGACATCAAATCCGTTTTGAGATTTATTGAAACTTATTACAGACGCAATATTATCACCACCATTTTTCCCTAATAGTCTAACCGATTGCCTTGGCTTAATAAAACCAGACAACAACCGTCCTCTAACCAACATAGAACCGCTTGCGCCTCTTATGTCATGTGCATGAAAAATAAATGTACTCATATATTATCTTGATTTTTCTTATTTCTGATGCAAAATTAAGCGTTTTTGATTTGTATTACAATTATGCACACTTATTTACACTGTCATCTTCACATCTGTATTCAGGAAGTTTGTAACTCAGTGTTATTGTTCTGATAGAAGTACAAGAAGCTGAGCGTCTGTTCTTCCTTGACTTTATACCCACAACGTTCCAACACCTTTTGAGAAGCAATGTTATTCAAATCCACTTCGGTATGAAGTTCGTTGGTGAGCTTTGTGTCACATATATATTGAGTGGCCAATCTCACGCTTTCTTGCATGTAACCTTGATTTCTGTACTTGGGGTGCATGGCGAAGAAGATGGTGGGATTGGTTGACAAGTCTATTGTGGCAACGAAACCGATAAGGGTGTCGTGCTTCCTGATTCCCCAAAGGATGCCTTCGTTCTTTGACAGATAAGTATGGAAGGACATCAGTATCTGTTTGATGTCGTCGTCTGTTTGGGCAATGTCACAGAGATCAGGCAGGTATCGTTGGGTATCTGCATCTGAGAATATGATTCTCAGTGCAGAGATGTCGTTTTCTCCTATTTCATTCAGCGTGATATGATCAGACTGCAATGTGGGGACGGATGGCTTTGTGAGCATACCGCGCTCTGCCATTTCGCAGAACAGGAACATGTGTAACTGATGGTAGAGCCTTTCGTTGTGGCAAAGGAAGTCCCATAGGTCATCTGTGTATTCGATAGAGGTCAGGCACATATTGCACATTCTGACTGCCGGACAATAGGTACATCGGTTCTCACGCTTGCGGTAATACTCCTTGATCATCTCATTGGCTTTCTGCCAGTCAATGCCAACGTTGATGCTACCAATGCGGAAGCGGTCGTTGAACTTCTCACATACCGCCAACTGGAGATTGGCATCAATGTACAGTTTGGTGTTGACGGGCATACAGGTGGAGAGAGGTGTGCTTTCCGAGACTTCAAACACTGGTCTGTTCTTCCAATAAGCGACAATCTCATCAAAGAATGTCTGAAGTACCGACCATTCGGGATGCTGCTCGTAAGCATCGAGAAGCTGGATGTATTGTGTCTTCAGCGTTTCCCAATCTTCTTTTGCTACTCCTTGTAAGAAGTTTGGGGTCAATCCGCTGATGTGGGTGGGTGCATAATGCTGCAACACCTCGTCTTCATGCCATGCTTGCGCAATGGGTATCAGCATTGAAACTGATGGCAATGTCATCATCAATACGACCTTAGGGTACTGATTGAATGTGTTGCTATGCAGATACGCCAAAGCATTCCGTACCTTGGTGTATGAGCCATTGCCTTTGGCATCCACTCTGTGTGCATCGTGGAATGGCTGTGTGCCGTCAATGGAGATGGCAAGTTCCACACCATTGTTTACCAACCAATCAATGCGTTCTTCTGTCAACAGCGTGCCATTGGTGGAAACAGAGAAGGTCACATCGTCTTCCCATCGTTGCTGTCCTGCTTGTATGGCATACTGAACTAGAGGATAGTTAACGAGAGGCTCGCCTCCATAGAACGAAATGCGTATAGGCTTTGTGTTTGCCGTCTTGTCGATGAAGTCGTAGATGGCTTGAATGTCGCCCTCACATAGTGTCCGGCTGTTGTGGCTATGGTTGCCCTTATACTCGCCTGAGTAACAGCAATAGGTGCAGCGGAGATTGCATTGCTCTGTCGTGGCAATGATGAACATATAGACCTCTGGCATCGAGGAAAATTCACTCGGAGGCGTAAACGTCCAGGCATAACGGCTGTCATCTACGACACCCTGAACGATTTCGTTGGTCTGCCGTAGATAAGAATAGCTGTTATTATGGAGCGTCGTGATGTTCATCTTTGCTTATCTGTTACCGCATCGTTGAGCTGAGCAATGTCCGCAACTGAGGCAACGGGCTTGACAGGCTGCCATGCCCATAGCCTTGACGGCTTCTCTCTTCAGGTCATTAGCAATCTTGTTGAAGTTGAGAACGGCAAGGATATTATCGTTTGCAGGAAGTGCAAAGGTCTGTGTATTCATACAATGCTATATTTTAACTGTTTACTATCTGATTATAATTCCCATGCTCGTACCAGTCGAGGAGCTTGGCGGCACGGTCAACCAACCAAGGGAACTCAGCGGAACGGATTGTTAGGTTCTTTACTATGACATTGAGCGTGTCAGTGTAGTTCTCATTAAAGTCTCGCGCCTGTTGGATGAAGCCGTCAATGTTTATCTGGTCGTAATACTTCCTCGGAAGTCCGGCTTTCTTAATCATCGTACTGAGTGCTACATTGATGTCCTGACAGCAGAGCAGACCAATGCGGTCGGCTGTATAGTCGGACTTGCGATACCATTCAAACAGAGGGAGTTTGACAAGCGAAGCCCATGCCTTGAAAGTCGGATCTGACATGAAAGGCAAGTAGAACGACATGATGAGCATATGGTACGGTTTGTGACCCGCAGCAAAATGACCCAGTTCATGTCCAAGTGTGAACATCATTTCCCCCTCGGTGAAAAGGTCGGCACTGCCCGACATCATGACGATACGGCGGTGCTTCTCGCCATTGGAGAAATGGTAAGGTCCGTAATACCAATCGGTGGAGTAGGCAGGAATATCTTCAATGCCAAGTATAGCACAGGCTTCGGTGAGCTGTGCATACATCTGCGGCAGGCTTTCGGCTGTAATGTTTATACCTTCACCTTGGTTTTCTACCTCGTTGTATGCCTCCTGATATTTGCTGGTGGTGGCAGCGAGGAAATCCTTGAAGGTATAGTACTCCACATCTGCCTTGAATATCTCGTACCACGTCTTCAGGTCATGGTCAAGCGGGTGCTTGGCTATCTCACATATGAAGTCCCACTTTGACAGGTAGGGCACCTTCAGACTGTTTAGCCATTCCACCTTCTTCTTGTCATCGGGATGCATGACAGAAGAGAAGTCGATATTGTGCAATCTCTTTCTCATGGGCTATCTGATATAACGGCGTGTTACGAAACGTCCATATTCTCCGCTGTCAATCCACTTCAACAGCTCGGCCGAGCGCATCACTGTCCAAGGATGGGTCTCGTCGGCGATTGAGAGAAACTTGACTACTTTATTCATTCCCTCATAATCGAGCATCTTGAAGTCGCGTGCCTGTTGGATGAAGGTCTCTGGACGGATGTTGTTGAACTCCTTGATGGGGAGACCTGCCATCTTAATGAAGGCTCGTGTCATGGCATCGGTGTCCTGACAGCACATCAGACCGGCACGGTCGGCTGTGAACTCCGACATTCGGCTCCAATAGTAGAGGGCGAACTGCAAGCCGCTGGCAACCAGACTTCCACCGGGGATTGTATCTATTCCCCAGTTAATTACTTGTGCCATAAGGTGATACAACATGTGCTGCGACTTGATGTGTCCGACCTCGTGGCCTATAATGAAGAGTATCTCGTCATCATCACAAAGATCTATCAAACCAGAGTTGAGAACTATTATAGGATTCTCAGCTCCAATGGTACAGGCGTTGATGTCATAGCCCCAAGTGATATACAGTTCAGGAACTTGCTGCAGGTCGAGAATGCGACATGCTTCCACAAGATACTCGTATATCTTGGGATAGTTGTCCTTCGTGACCTTCAGGTTACTACCCGTATATTGAATGTTATACACTCGCTCGATGAAGTTGGATGTCACCCATTTGCAAGCCGTGGTAAGGAACGGGATGCTTTCCAGTTTCTCCAAGGCGGCTCTGTCTAATGGGTGCTCGTACTGACTATGGTCGAGACCTGTGAGTATCTGTTTGTTGTGTATCATAATGCTGTCTTTTTCGTATGAATATTATTCCTTCAACACTGTAGAGGAGTGGGCAACTATCCCTGTTCTATCAAGTCATCTTCAATTTTCTCCATAAAATCACTGGGAATATAGGCTGTAAGCACATATCCGATGCCGTTCAACTCTACAGCGATGCGTTGCTGACCTGCAGCTCTCACAACCTGACCGACAACGCCCTTGAAGTCGCCACACACAACTTTGAAATAATCACCGCTCTTGAAATGGCAACGGTCTTTCGATGTGGCCAAGATATGTTCATTCTTTGTTTCCACAACGTTTATGAATGACTTCATCCTGTCATCAGGGATAGTTATAGGTGGATTGAGCTGGGTGTCTGGCTCAATGGGCTTTGTCTTGTCGGTATAGTATTTCAAGAAACCTGCTGTCTTGGCTGGCTGCTTGACAAAGTCGTGAGTCCGCTCACGGGTCATATAGGCAAAAACAAGACCGGGAAGGAGAGACTCCTTACGCAGCCTCTTCTTCCCAGCTATTTCTACTTTCTGATAACGCTTGGGGATATAGTACAGTATATCTGCCTTCTTGAAAGCATCAACAACATCCTTGGTGTGTCCGTACAAGATACGAAGTACAAACCACTCGTGATTTTCCTTAGACACAAAGTCCGAGGTGACCCCTGTATGGGAGTTCTCTGCCTCTGGGCTTTGAACTTTGGGGGAGACGTTGGAGGTAAGTCCAGCGTGAGAGGTTTTATTCCCGCCTCGTCGGGTGTTCACATTAGGCAATGTGTCCATCTTTACGTATCGTTTTAAATAATCAATACCGACAGGAAGGTCTAAAACTCCATCTGCTGCTGAAACTGACTCCAACAAATGAACGTCGATTATATGTACGAAAAAGACATACCCGAAAGTTGTCTCCGTGCATATTTTCTCATCGCGTCAAGGTGGCATCTCGCCATCGTTATATATCAGTCCCATGCTATTGACCCTGTTTATCGTTTTTATGGGTCGCAAACACAGTATGTTGTTATCATCCTTCAATCTGTCACAACAATTTTAATATGCTGCTCCTTGATGCAGAAAGCAAAGGTTTACTACTACAACTAGTCGCAAAAGCATAGTTTGTTCAAATGCAAAGGTAGTAATTATTTCCCAATTACGTGATAACAACTGAAAAGAAAATCTTCAAAAATCTTAAAATTAACGGAAATTAACCAAGAAAATTACCAAAATACCGATTTTTTGTGTATGTAAATGCGCCAGATAATACCAAATATCGGCTCGATAATCACTGTATAGCACTAAATAGTCATAAAACACGCCATTTACTCGACGGTTGTCAATAGCCCGAAAGCCGCACACTTAAAAACTCGTTTTTCAGAGAAGATATACTTCATCCCGCAGAGAAGATATACTGATATGGAAAGTTAGTAATACCATGGGCAGGTATGTACAGATAAATGGCAAAGTATGTGCACATCTTTGGCCAAGTATCTGCACATACTTTATTGGAGGACTTGAAAGAGGGTGTTCAGGCTTCCCATAATCAGACCAAGCAAGGCTCCCAACCACACGATGGCTTTCAGCTCCTTGTCCATCACCTGAAATATGAGTTTCTCTGTTTCCTTGACATCCATCTCGTTGATGCGCTCACGAACGATCTTGCTGATGTCGATGGATTCAAGAATTCGTGGAAGGTGTTCGCTGATAACAGTGCGGTAGATGGACTCTGTGGTATTCACGGCTTGGTTCAGTTGCTCATCGTGACCTTTGAGTAATTTACAGACAGGGGTAGTCAAGAAACTGTCCACCTCTCCGTCTATCATATTGGACACGATTTCTGCTCCGTTGTTTTTCAGCATGTCATTGATATGCTTGGCAAGGAAATGCTCTGCAGGCTCCCGCAAAAGTCCCAAGAACTTGGCAACGATGCTGCCACCAAACAATCCTGCCGCCATGCCTTTTATGCCACCTATAGCTCCACTGATACCCGAAAGCAGTTCCTGAGCACCATCGATGCTGAACTTGTTAGCCAAATGGTCGATGGCAATATGTGCCACCTTATCTCCCACGGAAGAGTCTGACAGTTTGCTATAAGTCTGTTTCGTGATACTCTCATTGATACTGTTGGATATAGCGGCAATCTCTTCTTCTGACAGATAATGTCGCAAGAATTCACGGACTGTCTCTCTATTCCGTTTTTGCGTGTCGATAAAATCCATCACTGCGTCACGGAGCTTCCCTATCATATCTTCAGACAATAGGTATTTCTCCAGCACCTCCTTATTCATAAGGTTTTCGCTTATCACCCCACCAATAGCCTCCGCTATGCGTCCCTTCTCCTTGGGGATGATGCCCGGAGTAAACGGCACGTGCCATCCCATGATATATTTCGCCTTGTGCGGATGGAACAGCATGCGTATGGCAATATCATTCGTTATGTAACCTATGAGTCCTCCGAGACAAGGAGCAACTATGTATGACATCTGTATATCCATATACATTATTATTTTTAATAAACACAATTAGTTAGTTGTTCAATGATTCTCTCCCCTTCACCGCTCCCTTTTGTTGACAGCCGTAGCAATGGAAGGGAATAGAGGGCAAAGATGTGGTCTTTCATTTTGTCACGTTGATGCTGTTCCGTCGCATCGTTGTGGAAGGAATAGCCGTCTGTCTCAATGGCAAGCACAGGCTTTTTGCTGATGCTGTTGATGACGAGGAAATCGACATGGGTGTTGTAGTTGCCTGCGTATGCCAGTTCCTCCTGCGACATAAGGGATGTGTCCTTGATAATCTGTCGGAGCGGTATGTGGCAAAGCACTTTCAGGCTGGAGAAACGGCTGTCAGAGGTGAGTATGTCGTTGATTAGATGATAGGTCATGTTCTCTGAGGCATACTCCGAGATTTGCGGCAAACGTTCGAGCATGGTCATTCGCTCTGCCGTATATTGCTCATAGAGATAGTCGAAGATGGAGGCTATCTTGCTGTCGGTGACGGTGCAGTTGTTGTAATGGATGTAGTCAAGCAAGTCCATGATGTTGCCGTGGTTCTCCTGTTCGTTGCCTGTCATCACAAGGCAGAACTTCTTCTTGGCACGCGAGACAGCCACATTCAGAATGTTGGCATCATCGGCAAATGGAGTAATCTGGTTATCTACCACACTCATGATGATGGCATCCTTTTCCCGACCTTGAAACTTGTGTACAGTGGCGGCATCCAATTCTGGCATCTGACTGTGGATTTGTTTGACCTGATTGTTGTATGGCGTTACTATGCCTATGTCGTCATACTCCCTCAGTGAGGGAAGTACTTCCTCACGCACTACATCTATCTCACGCTGGTTATACTGTGCCGTGGCATGGTTGCCCTTTCGGGTAAGAAAGGCACAAAGCACATCCTCCTCACCATGGTCGTGGGTCATGATGAGCAAATTGCCTCCATAGAACTTCTGATTGCAGAAATTGATGATGCGAGGATGGCATCGGTAGTGTTCACGGAGCATGGTCTCGGGCACATTCCTGATGACAGTACGGACGGACTCCAAGAAACTGTTCTTGGCACAGTCATACCCCTCTGGGATATGGTATTGCTCCATGATGGCAGTCAGTTTGGTCCGGTCTTCATCCGTCACCACATTAGGCAGTTGGAGCGCATCGCCGACTATCACGGCATTGTTTGCACAAGTAAGAGCCAAGGCACCAGTCTCTATCGACACCTGTGAAGCTTCGTCCATGATGATGTAGTCGTATGGCTTGTCACCAAAGACGCACGAACGGGCAGAGAAGGTGGTGCTCAGCACTACGGGGTAGCGTTTCAGGAAATCCTCGCCGTGAGCTTTCATGTCCTTGGTGTCCTTGAAGAGGACGCTTTCCTTTTTGGCATATCTGCCATGGAGAGAGGCTTTGAACAGTGTCATGGAAGTATCTGTCAAGGTCTTCGTCAGCAGGTCAGCATCGTAGGTGGATAGTTCCTGCCTGATAGTCTCTAAGCGTTCTTCTATCTCTATGCGTCGGTTGAGATAATAAAGAGTCTGAAGTTCTATGACCAACGGCTTCATGTCTGACTGTTCAAACTTGCCTGGCAGCCTCAGCCTGTATCGGCATATCATACGCATCCAAAGCGATTTCAATCCCTCCGTTATCCTTGACCAAAGTCCATCGGGGGCAATGAGTGTTCCGTCTGCCTTGGACTGGTAGTGAAGCCATAGCCTTATGATAAGGGATGACTGCACCCTTCTCTCCAACGGTGTATGTTCATCAATGCCATTATCCATACAAAAGTGCCGCCATTCCAAATCAACGCTTTGCTGTTCCTGGCGCAGCATGGCATCCTCGTTCAATAGCGCATACACCTTATCAAGACTTCTGAGCGTATCATGCAACGTACTTTTCATTCTCATCCCATCCTGCATGGGACAAGACCACGATGAGACCTCCGTAGGAACCAATGTCTGTTGGCTGATGAAGAGTTCCTTGTTCTCCTTGCTGCCAAGCGGTGCCACGATGAATGCGAGACCGTATTTCTCCAACTTCTCCTGCACATTCGTTATGGCAGAGTTGTTGTTTGACACTACAAGCACCGTTTCCCCTTTCCTCACGATATTGGCAATGACATTGAGGATGGTCTGGGTCTTTCCTGTTCCCGGAGGACCTTGCACCACGCTCACCTGATGCTCGAAGGCTGCTGCCACGGCTTTCTTCTGACTGGCATTGCAGCCAAACGGGTATATCAAATCCTTGTGGCTGAGTTTCCTCACCTTGTGCTTGTCGGGATTGATGTAGCAAGCCGCTGCGGTCTTGTCATCAATGAAATCCACCTTCTCGTATATCTGCGACAGTATGCCCTCCTTGTCCTCTTCTTTCCGAAGCGGATTGATGGCTGCCACCTGTTTGAGGTAGGCATAGGTGTTCATTGATGTTTCTTCGTCCAAACAGGTCTTGACTACGTTGAGCTGTCCTTCAGCATACTCTCCCTCATATCCGCTGCGGTATTTGATTCGCCAATAATTATTCTGTCCAGCTTCAAACTGCCATATCTCCGTGACATCCGTTTGTAGGCGACCACCTCGATACACCTTGCACAGTTCTGGTACAAGCCATTGGGGATTGGTGAGCCATACCACCTTGTCTGCACTATATGTATAGGACTTCGGATTGTTCTTGAAAGAGACACGAAAAGCATTGGCACCCAACTTACTGATGGATGCTATCTGCAATGTCTTCAACTCTCCGTTCAGGAGAATAAGCGATTTGGTGAGGTCTTGCATGGTCTATTCCTGAATGTTCTCCACCTTGCACACGAAAGGCAAGTAGCGGTTGCTGCCTCTACGCTGAGCCTTCAGAATGTCATACGCTCCGATGTCGGACATTGCGGACGGATCGTATTCTATCAGCAGGAACTGCTTGGCTTCTTTTTCCTGTCTGAGCATGAAACCTTCGGGAACATCAGCACGACTTACCAACTGTGTCGGGGCAGTGAGGGCAAAAGGCTTTGCCTCGCTGTTCTTCCAATAATGGAACATGATGTATCTGACGCTCTGATATGCCTTGACGGCTTCCTCCGAAAGGTTCGCCTCCTTGATGCCGAGTGCTATGCGCCCTGCCTTCTCTGTCTTCTCTCTCGCTGCCGGCGATATGGCATACATCAGCACAAGGTCGAGAGTACCTGCAAGCAGGTCACATTTCTTGGTGTTTCTCAGGCGCACCTCCAAACTGCCGTAGATAAGAATGTCTTCGGCCACCATTGCCACATTTCTCTCTTCCTGTGGCAGAACATATTTTGGAGCAGAAGGCTTGCCGGGCCTTGCAGGAGTTTGGTTGCTCTTGTAGTTTACCACCTGTTCCATCACGCCGTTGACAGTCTCGTTGTTCCACTGCGGAGGATAACCGTTCTTGAACAAGAGTATTTTCAGGTCATTGTCCAACTTGCTCTTCAGATTGACGTTGTTCAGGAAGTCGGCATATACGGTGGAACCATCCACCTGTTGCTTGATTTTCTTCGCCAGTTCCTTGCATCGTTCGTCGGAATACTCAAAGCCTTTCTCGTCGCGCATCTTGACGAGTATGTCATAAAATGCCTTTTCCTCAAAGGAGATGCCGAGCCGCTCAAAGCTCTTCTTGTCATCGTCCAGTTCCCGCATGATGTCAATCAGCTGGTCGCTGAGGGCATTGACACGCTCATCCACCATCTCGCTGATGCGGCTGATGGTAGATGTGGCTACCTCGTTGGCGTATTCACGGTTGTTGTATTGGTCTATCACCTGTTGCAGCAACTTGTCATACACCTCAGCACGGGTGCGGTTGGTCTTGCCGTATTCCTTGATACTCCTCCTCAGCAGTTTGACAAGCATTTCAAAACGGGTGTTGGGGAGGGTCACTTTCTCCAATTCCTCCTTGAATTCCTCGCTGTAGATGTCTTCCGTGCCGCCGTTTCTTTCCAATACGATTTCCACGCTGCTGCATCCGATGGCTTCCTTCACCATCTGTTCCACATGGCGATTCATTGACTGCACGCTATGCTGCGTGTCGGTCATCTTGCCGAGGAAGCCCGCTATTCCCATCATGCACTGTGCCCACTTTGCCTCTTCGTCCTGTATCAGTGGATGCCCCTTTGCGTCCAGTGCGTTCTTGACGATGTTGTAGGCACTGCGCATTCTCTTGACATGCCCCAGATACTTTGTCTTCAGGGAGGGATTCTTGGCTGTTCCCTTTGCAGAATGGCTCAGTATGTATTCTGCTGCATTATGCAGGAACTGAAGTCGCTGCATGGCATTGTCAGAGAAGAAAGTATTGAAGTCCAGTCCCTGCACCAGTCCTTTGAGTATGTCCAGTTCATTCTGGAATATGGCGTATGCCGAGGCTTCATCCGACAAGTCTATGGAGTCGCCGTTATAAGTTTTGATGGCCTGCTTCATGTTCTCCCTGATACCGAGGTAATCCACCACCAGTCCGCAGTCCTTTGTCTTGTACCGTCGGTTTACACGGCTGATGGTCTGTATGAGGGTATGCTTCGACAGCGGTTTATCGTTATACAGCACTTTCAGACATGGCACGTCAAAGCCTGTGATCCACATGTCCACCACGATGGCAATCTGGAAGTTGGACTTATCATCCTTGAAGCAGCCTTCCAGCGTCTTTCTGTGGGCATCCGTGCCAAAGGTGTCCCATTCCTCCTTGCTGTCCTTGTTTTTGTCGCGCGTACATACCACATTCAGCAGCTGCACAGCGTCCATGTTGTCCAGTTCTTCTGCCGTAAACTGGCTTTCGTCCATGGCTTTCCGCTTCTCGCCCCATTCAGGACGTAAGGCAAGCATTTTCTTGTAGAGGTTGAAGGCAATGTGACGGTCGTTGCTCACCACCATGGCTTTCTGCACCAGTTCGGGAGCGAGTTCGCAGAGCTGTTCATAGTGCTCCACGATGTCTTTGGCCATACGCTCCAGTCGTTCTTCATTGGCAAGGATGATGTTCATCTGTGTCATGTCTTCCTTACTCTTGTCCACATCCTGGGCGGCAGCTCCTTCCGCCTCGCACTTTCGGTAATATTCCTCCACCTTCTTCGCCTGTTCGCTGTTGAGGAACACACGCGCCAGTCGAGCGTTGTAGGTAATGGGAACGGTAATCTTGTCGTTCTTCGCCTCCTCCATGGTGTAGCGGTCCACCTCCTTGCCGAACACCTGTATGGTCTCCTCAATGGGCGTGCCGGTAAATCCCACGAAAGTGGCATGAGGCAGGGCACGGTGCAACTGCTGGGCAAAGGTTTCCGTAAAGAAGGCACCGACTTTCTCTTTCTGCTCTGCCGATGGTGCCAATGTTTTTCTATCCTTGACCTTGTCGTCCTTGGTGCGGATGCTCATGTTGCTGCCAAGACTCACCTGCGTGCGGTGTGCCTCGTCGCTCAGACAGATGATGTTGGAGCGGTCGGAGAGCCTGCCTTCGCCATCAGCAAATTTGTGTATGGTGGTCACATACAGACCACCGCCGAGGTTCGCCTTCAGTTCCTTGCGCAAATCCTCACGACTGTCGAACACCTTCACGTTCTCATCTTCCAAGTAGGTCTTGGCATTGCAGAACAATCTGCTGCTCTGGTCTTCCAAGTCTGTGCGGTCAACGATGACAATAATCGTCGGGTTGTCCATCTCTGTGGAGTAGCGGCATTTCAGTTGACGGGCAAGGAAGAGCATCGTATGCGTCTTGCCGCATCCCGTCGCACCGAAGTAGGTACCTCCCTTTCCGTTGCCTCCCCGTGAATGGAGCGAACGGAAGATGTGGTCGCGGAGCATTCTGGTGGCAAAGAACTGGGGATAGCGGCATACTATCTCTATCTCCTTGCTTGCCTCTGCCTCATCGGCAAAATAGACATAGTCGCGGAGTATCTCCAGCATTCTTTCCGGTGACAACGCTCCCTTGATGAGCATCTCCATCTCGTCGATGCCCACCCGTCCGTTGGGGTCTTCGTTCTCCACCTTCTTCCATGCGTAGTAATATTCCTCGGGCGTAAACTGGCTGCCCATGCGGGTATTGGCTCCGTCACTGATGATAGTCAGTGCAGCATATTTCATCATGGAGGGTATGTCGCGGCGGTATCTCACGCAAATCTGTTCCCAAGCCGTGCTGATGGTGGCTTCGGGGTCAGCGGGATTCTTCAGTTCCACGACAGCCAAGGGTATGCCGTTCACCATAAGCACGATGTCAGGACGGCGGTTCTCCTCACCCTCCACCATCTCAAACTGGTTGATGCAGCGGAAGATGTGGGCAGTCCCCACGTCGTCAGCGTCGAAGTCGATATACCTCACCTTAAACGCCTCGCTGCCGTCCAACGGCTGATAGTCGTAGCCATCATGGCATACGAGCTTGTGAACGGCGCGTGCCGTGAGGTAGTCGTTGACTCCCGATGTGTTGCGCAGGTTGGCAATCATCTGCTGGTAGTCCAGTGTCGTCAGACCTCTGTCACCATACTTTGCCTGAAGATACGCCATGAGGTCTGGCTCATAGATGGCATCCGTAATCCTCCTGTCTGCCAACTCGCAACCAGGAATATACGACCAGCCCACTTCGGTGAGCCGCTGTATGAAAACCTCCTCGTATTCGCTTTCGTGATACCTTACGTTGACCATGATGATTCTGTTTTTAACTGTCAGATTCTCACTTCTTATTCCCCGTGTTTCTCTTCCCCTTCTTGCCAAGCATCTTGATACTGTCTAAATATGCCTGCTCTACTGGCGAAAGCGTCTTCACTTGATACTTTCGATACTCGGCAAGTGCCTTCTCCATAGCATCCTCATGGCTGACGCTTCCTGTCCCCTGAAGCAAAGGACGACCCGTGGACATCAGGATGGAATCAAGCTGCTTCACATAGTCCATCATATAGACCGGCTTATGCTCCAACGCCATGATTTCCGCAAAGTCAAAATATCCGGAGACGATGTTGTTGAGAACCTTTATCTCTTTTTCATCCAAATAGTTCTTGGCTATCTTTATGTCATTCAAACATGGCAGTTCTCCCTTGAAGGACATCAGTCCCATAAACGGTTTCTCGGCATCGGCACGTTCGTAAATGACCTCGGCAGCGGTATGGCCATGGGCTGCATAATGCAATTTGTTCTGGACAATCTTGAAAAACAAGCGGGAGGCTTCCGTCCGAGGGTCATAGTCAACGCTGGTGGCATAGACATCAAGCACCTGGCGATAAAGCACCTTTTCCGACGAACGGATATCCCTGATGCGGTCGAGCAGTTCCTTCCAATAACTGCCGCCGCCAAGGTTTTTCAGCCGTTCGTCATCCATGGTGAATCCTTTTACGATATACTCATGCAGCCGTTGTGTGGCCCATTGCCTGAAGCGCGTGCCTTGAATTGATTTGACACGATAACCAACAGAGATAATGACATCAAGGTTGTAATACTTCACCTCCTTAGACTGCGTTTTCCCTTCTATGGCACCATGTTGAGTGGTTGTTCGGAATTTCCGAACAACCACTTGCTCGTCCAATTCTCCTTCTTTGAAAATATTGGAAATATGCTCACTGATTGTTGATTTGCTCTTATTAAACAAAGAGACTATTTGGTCTTGATTCAGCCAGACTGTGTTGCTTTCAAGTCGCACATCAAGCCTTACTCCCTCATCCGACTGATAGATGACCATTTCGCCCAAATCACCATCGGGGGCATCTTCCCATTTATTTCCGCAATCCAGGCATACATGAAGCAAGCCCTCCGTCTGGATATTACGGGAACCGCACGCTGGACAAACCGGGCATTCGATATTATTATGGATGTTATTATTCATTGCTCGTTATTGTTTTATCTTTTCGTTACTCGGACTCACGTGCAGATTGTGAACGCGTGCGTTCACAATCGTCCGCCTCATGTATGATGTGTTGCATCAGTGCAGGGCAGATTTCACGGCTCAACCGGTCTGCCTCTTCCGCTATGCGCTTTGCCTCCTCAGCACAGTGGTAGATGTTGACAATGGCTCGCTGAACGTCTATCGGGGGAAGGGGGATTCTAATTGCCAAGAAACGAGGCCAATCCAAATTTGCTCGCACACTTGAATCGCTGATAAACCATCCATATCTATCCATCTCGTCCCTCTTGAAAAATAACAGGAAGAACTCAGGTAATATTTTGTTAGTATTCAACTTAAATGTAGTATAAGCAGGAGAAATCAGTATCGGGTTGATGTCATTATACAACGCAATTCTAATACATATATCACGTCCTGTCTGCATACCACTAAACGCAAAATAACCTTTCTTGACGACTTTATATTTGCTAATATCCACACCGGTTAAATCTGCAACTGTGGGCATAAAAGCCTTTGTCTTATTTATTCCACAGACTTCAATTTGTTTGTTGCCAGTATTTCTTTCATCTACTAATTCAATAAAATCACCAATAATATGCAGAGGATAGCTCGAAATGGCGTCAAGAATTGAAACCTCAGACTTTATAGTTTCGAACTTATAATTAAGGTCGCTCATTTTGTTGTGGACATCATCTATAATAGAAATTGTATTATTGATAATATTCTTCTTATGCAATATTACAGACTTATCCTCAAATTTGATATACCTACTTGGCGTGAGGCTCCATCCATTCGCCTCGATCTCGTCGATATAGGCAGCATGATACAGTTCGGGCTTGTCGTATGCCTCCATTTCGGTATAGGTCTGCCAACCGTGGTAGATGTTGCATATGGTCTTAATTTGCTCCTCGTTGAACACCACGAATGTCTTCTTCGACTTGTCGGTCTTGATGGTGCTGTTGTTTTGGTTCCATGTGCGCAAATCCACAAAGAGCACCTCGTTCTCACGGTTGCGCAGCTGCCTGCCATTGCGTATGCCACCCTTCTTGTTCTGATTCAGAATCCAAAGGGTTACGCTCGTATCTGTGGAATAGAACATCTCACGCGGCAGGATGAAGATAGCCTCCACCTTATCGTTACGTATCAGCTGCTCGCGTATGGCCAGTGTGTCTTCATCTTCTAACGCACCGTTGCTCAGCAGGAAACCTGCAATGCCGTTCGCCGTATCGAGGTGATAGAGCATGTGCAGAATCCAGGCATAGTTGGCATTGCTCACAGGGGGTAAGCCATAACCGCTCCAGCGGATGTCCTTTGTCAGCTGCTCCTCAGTGCGCCATGCTTTGAGGTTGAAAGGCGGATTGGCCATGATGTAGTTGGCACGGAGGTCGGGATGCTTGTCGTTGGTGAATGACGATGCATTGCTGTCGCCCAAATGATAGCTGATGCCACGTGCGGCGAGGTTCATCTTTGCCAGACGGTAGGTATCAGGGTCGCTCTCCTGGCCATAGACACTGACATTGCGCTTATTGCCGCCATGCGCCTCGATGAGACGCACACTCTGAACGAACATGCCGCCACTGCCGCAGCAGGGGTCGTAGATGGTGCCGTCGTATGGCTCGATAAGGTGGGCTATCAGCTCCACGATGCTCTGGGGCGTATAAAACTCTCCGTCCTCCTTGGTGGCATTGACGGCAAACTGCTGGAGGAAATACTCATACACACGACCTATGAGGTCGATGTCCTTAAAGTTGCGTGGGTCTATTTTGTTGATGTCATCCATGACACCCTTCAGCACTGACGGTTCCAGACGGGCATTGACAAAGAGGTTGGCAGGAAGGGCATTCTTCAGGTTCTTCTCCGCTTCCATCAGTTGGGTGATGCCGTTATCAAGGGCAATGGCTCGTTCACTGGCTGGCAACGTGACAAGCTGCTCCCAGTTGTAGCCGTCCTGTAAATAGAAAACACCATCCTGTTCAAATGATGACTTGTTTTCCTGCATCATAGTCACGAAGTCACGCTCCTCTGCCGACAGCGCATCCTCTGCCTTGCCCAAATTAGTCAGCACATCGCTCTTGATTTTCTCTTTCTGTTCGTTGAACCGTGAGCAGATGAGACGCAGGAAGACCAGCGTCAGCAGCATGTCGCGCTTGGTGGTCATGTTGGCATTGCCGCGCAACTTGTTCCGACATTCAAAAAGAATGTCTTCCAGATTCTGCTGTTTCTCAGCCTTCTTGGCAGTCTTCCTAGCCTTGGGCTTCTTTTCTTCGGTTTTGGAGGCATTTGCCTCTGCCTTATTTTGTTTCTTTGCCATTATTGTCCTTGATTGTACGATGTAATTACACTAACACACCACCTTTGGGTATTTTCACATAGACCATATTAGGATCTTGGGCAGTGGATTGGAGCAAGTCCTTAACATCCACTTGAAGCACCCTTGCTATTTCAAGAAGCGTTTCAATAGAGGGTTGGGAAGCGTTGGTACACCATTTTGAAACAGTGGCGGGGTCTTTCCCCAACTGTTCTGCAAGCCACTTGTTTGTCTTCTTCTTCTCTGCCAAAACTACCTTTAGCCTGTTGATGTCTTTTGCCATTATGTTCTCAGTTTTACTGTTTAACGATGCAAAAGTAATAAAATTCAGGTAAAAAAAAGAATGTTTAAGTGGTTTTAACTCGCTTTTCCTGCATTTTTTTTGCGTTTTAGGCAATATAATGGAAAATTGGGCACTGTTTTACTATTTCTGATACAACAATAGCAATTCTACCTTTCTACGCTTTCTGATAGATGGAACTACTTTCCCCTTATAGCGGCAGAAGCGGATGTAGTCGTTGTGAATATTTCGGTCGCCGCTTTCTATCTTTTGAACGAGACGGCTTTTCGGGTGGTTGGCGTGCCCCATGAGGGTACCATAACCGACATTATAGGCAAGGGTGGCAAGGAGAAGGCTGTCCTTGCAGTATGAGCGGAACATTTTGCAGAGCTTGCGGAGGTCACGGCGGAGCAGGGCATCGGCTTGTTTTCGGGTAAGTGGAAGACGGAAATGTTCACCGGGCTGGATGCGGTGGCCATATCCGATATAGGGATAATCCTTGGCTTGGTGTAGTCCCTCAAAGAACTTGATGCAACAGACTGCCCGCTCGAATGGGGGCATTTTATAAATGCCGTGACTCTGTGCGGGAGCCACGGCAATGGTGAGGACGAATGTGATGATGGTTATAATGATTCTCACTGCTTTTGATGATTACTTTTAGGTGAGTGTACGAAACTGCTGTATCTCCTTGATCATGGCTTTCACGTCCTCCCCAACCTGAACGAAGTTCTTGTAGAGGATGCGCTCTCGCTCTTCCTTGCTCTTGAACTTATAGAACTTAGGGAGTGGAACATACTCCGATTCCTCCTTCTTGATTTCCGTCATGTCGAAGTCGGTCTTGCAGTAGAACTTGGAGGTCTTGAACTCCTCGCTCTCCTGAATATTCATGCTTCCGTTCATGCCGGTCTTGGTGACTACGAAGTCACGGGCGGTCTGTCCACATATCCAACCTGTGGGCATGTCGGAGATTTTGCTTGCAGGCACAAGGCTGTCCATGTTCTCATTGAGGTTGATGGAGGTCTTGTCACGGTCGATGGTCACACCCTTTTTGAGTTGCACTACTTTACCGAAGATGTCACTCGACAGCCATTCGAGGGTTTCCTTGGCACGAGCCGAACCGCTCACAACATTACCCACGGTGGTGATGATTTTCTGCATACCCACCTTGCCGTAGTCGGCTTCCAACTGCGGTAGCTCCTGGAAGCCCAAAGCCACGCTCACCTTGTTGCTTCGGGCAGTGCCAATCAGTCGGTCGATTTTATGGAAGTATAGGGTCGGCAACTCATCGACGATGATGCTGACAGGCACATTCTTGCCTTGACCTGTATTCACTCTCGTCACGAGGCGGTTGAGAATCAATGCATTGAGCGCACCGATGATGCTTTCCATCTCTGGGTCGTTGGCAATCAGCAGATAGCTCGGATTCTTCGGGTCACTGACCTTCAGGTCGAAGTCATCACCATCCTTGTGGAATATCCAATAACTCTCCTTAGTAGCAAGACGGGAGGTATAGACACGTAAGGTGCCTATCATTCCCTCCAACTGCTCCATCGCCTTGTTGGCAAAGGCGGTCTGGAACGGACCCAGCAAGGGGGCGACCTCATTGTCGGTCTGCAACACCTCGAAGATGGTCTGATAACTCTCATTGAGGAACGACAGAATATGAGGCATGTCGCTGTACTTGCCCAACCAATAGGCGGGCTGCACCTCCATGCCCGAATGGTCGAACACACGTCCTGTGGCTATTAGCCGCTTCGTCTTCGGGTCTTCACGCCGCTCGGCTATCAGCATCTTTCCGTCCTTGTCGTAGGGCTCTTTGCCATAGTTGCAGAAGAAATAGATGCAGGCGGCAAGGAAGTTGACGGCAGAGGTCTGGAAGAACTGGTCGCTGCCACCGCCACCTTCCTTCTTTCCCTTTTGCAGGGATTCCAACAGGGTCTCGGCGGTCTCGCTCGCAGCGGCAAGGTTGTTGATATACTTCAACTGGATAGGGTTCACCCTTCGCGAATACTCCACATCCACAAAGTTGATGATGTTGAACTTCATGCCGTTGGGCATCTTGCTGTCCTTGGCGTTCTTGTTCTTCAGATAGTGATAGTAGAGTTTGGTGGCGAGGGTGGGAAACTTGTAGTCATACACCACCATCGCAAAGCCCTTCTCGCTATGTTGCCTGATGAACGGCTCAATAATGGAGAAGGTCTTACCCGAACCAGGAGTACCCACAACCCATGTGCCACGGAACGGATTGACGATGTTCACCCAGCCCTTGCGGAACTTGCCCTTGTAGTAGTACCTCATGGGGATGTTCACGCTGTACTTGTTCTCCTGCAACTCCCTGCATTGCTCGAAGCTCTCATTCTCGAAGTTGAAGCGGTCTTTCAGCAGTCCTTCCTTCAGGAACTTGGAGATATTGTCGAGGGCGATATGCACCAGCACCACACCGATGATGGAAGTGAGCATGTAGAGCCAAGTGTTTAATCTAAGGGTATAGAGACGGGGCATGATGGAATAGCCGAACAGCCATACCGACAACACAATCAGCAGTACGCCCGACACCAACGGGTAAAGCACCTGCCTACGAGCGTCAAACTCCAGATGTTTTTTGTTTCTCGTCCCCACACAGGTGATACATATCAGCAGGAACGTGGCCACCTTGCTATACACGAGGTTGCCGTCATGGTATATCATCCACCGCTTGATGCGCCCATGGATGTCCGTCACCACGCCGCCCAGGAAGTCCAACTGCTGGGGCTCTAATGCGTAGGCGAAGAACTCCATCAGTATGGAGACATATATCACCGCCCTGAATATCTTGTAAAAACCCTGTAACTCTTTGCTTTCTTCCATTTACTTTTCGATGATGCTTTATGATTGAGTACAAAAGGATGAAGGATGCCACGGTGGACACCCTCCAATCCTCTTTTAAGTTTTATTCGTAGCCGTTGATGGTCTTCTCAGACTCTACTGTCCACGGAGAGATAGTTGCTGATATAACCTCCAGGGTGTTACGCACAGGCTTCAATGAATAGCTGTAGGAATGACCTGCTTTCCACGTGTCGTTTGTGAGGAATACAAAGTTCTCCCCATTACTCAGTTGCAATGTCATGTCCGGCATAACCTGTGCAGGAACATAAAGCGTATATTCCATGTGGTCACTTTGAGGGTCGCCGAAATAATAGGTCGTCACAGACTCGTCACTGCATTCCACCTTTCCGGTCTTGATATTGAAAGTACCGCTGTCAAAATAACCGATGAACGTGAGTAGGCTTCCTGCAAAATCGTTGGTGGTGAAACCGTATTCGGGTGAGGTATAGACCTTGATGATGACACGCACCATCTGATGGGTGAAGTTCAATGTAAGGCTCGGACTGGCGTATGATGCCGTTCCATTGGCAAACAGGAAATCATTGACCTTCTGCTCACTCTGTACTGCTGCTTCCGGCACTTGGAACTCTATGATATCGTTAGTAGGACTTGCCATGTAAGGATAGTAGGCATTGAATGTGTGAGTGTCAGTGTCCGTGAAAAATACCTTGCTGGCTGACACAAATTGATTCGTGCTGCCGTTTCGGGTGAACTTCATGTTGTTGATCATCCCTGTGGAAGAGATGCCAATCATGTCATTGAGTTCCCACTGATTGTCCACGGCTCGTGTGGAGACGGCAGGTTGCAGCATCTCCAGATTTGTGAACACCTGCAGCTGCTTGGTCGATGTGCTGTCGGTCACTACCACCGAACCGCTGCCACCGGGCAGGTAAATCTCATTGACGATGTCTTGGTCACAGGACGTGAGGAGCACGGCTCCAAGTCCCAACATTAGAAACAAATTCTTTTTCATGCTTTTTCTTTTTTAATTGTTGTACTTTGATGATGATACGGGTGATACTTGATGTCTGTATATGGGCTAATCCATTATCGTGATGATGGCTCTCGACTTATGCGGCTGCCATTTGGGAGTCTCCTGTATAGCACCGCTGCCAAGGGAGTAGAGCCATGCCTTGGCGGTCGCTTGTCCTTCTACTTCCGTTGAAGTCCAATACCAACAGTCATCATCCTCATCGGGGATGGGCGTGCCGCCGCATTTCAGGATGTAGGGGTTGATGATGTCCTTGACATGATAGAGCAGACGCATCTGCGCCACACTGGGGATATAGGCACTCTGACCATAACGCCACAGGTCGAAGACACGCTCAGCCAAAGGCGACTTCACATCGGTCGTACCATAGAGGGCAAAGGTGTTGGCGTTGCCGTCATAGGCGGTGAGGTCACAGGAGGTGTCCTGCTCTACACCGATGCTGTCGGCAAAGGATTCGGGAGCGATGTCCCACAGATAGACGGCATATCCGTTCCCCTCCATCTCTTCCCTCTGGTTGATGTTGAACACCACGGCAATGGCTTGCTTGCCCGATTGCTCGTAGGTTTCGTAGGGCATTACCTTGCCGTCAGTGGTCAGTATATGAGTGACCTTCATAGCGGTGTCGGGAAAGTCCTGATGCTCGTCACAGGCAGTCAGCAACACCGTTGCCGCAACTGCAAGAATTGATAATAGCTTCTTCATACGCATAGTCATTTTACAGGAAGTTTCACACCCAAGACAATACCCGTTCTAAACAGGTCTTCGCCCTTAATCATCACGTCGGTCTTCACCTGCCAAAACAGTTTCCAGCCGTGGCGCAAGGTGTAGTTATGTTCATAGCCGAGGTGGATGCCGCCCAAGAACCTGTCGGTATCACTGCCTGCAGATGCTCCGATGCGCATGTTGCCATGGTGGTTGCGTCCCCTCGCCACACAGGGCTTGTAGGCGAAGCCGAAGCCATAACTGCGGTAGTTGCTCCAGAAACTCTCAGGACACACATGACCGCACGAGGCGCACTCGTCCCACTTGATATATCCGTTGGCAAAATACTCCCACGCATTGTGATACTTGGTCTCATGCTCATAGGATAGCGTCACTTCCAGTCCTCGCTCATACAGGCATCCGAAGCCCAAGGATATGCGGTCGCTATTCTGCTGCGCTATTGCTGGAGTCATGCTTGCCATAAAACAGATAACTATCAGCAACAAGGTATGCGCAAGCCTTTTTTTCATTCTACATTGGCTTTCCCTTTGGCCGCCGAACGTTGTTTCTTCACTCTTCATTTTCATCATTCTTCCTCCAACAGTATATGGTTAAACGAATCGGCAGACAGCACATCCTCATAGTCGATGCTGAGCGAGATGGTGCGTCCGCTTATCTGCTTCTCCGACAGCTCGATGGTCAGCACCTTGTCGTTGGGGAAAGTCATCTTCTTCACCACAATCACGTTGCGGTAGCCATACTTGAAGGCCTTTGCATCGTCCAACACAAGGGCTGGGGTCAGTTCAACTATCTGCGCATTGGTAGCCTTGCTCTGCTTTTTGTCCGACAGCTTCACTCTCATCTCGTCGATGTCGAAGCGGATGTTGGTCTTGTTCTCCACGGAGAAGTCGATGAAGAAATATTCGCCCACGCTGTAGATGTTGTTCAGGCGCATCACCATGCGGTGCTTCTTCGTCGCCACATTGCGAAACTTGGCAGCTGATGACCATATCTGACGCGCATACTTGGTCATATCGGCAGTGGACAGGCTCACAGCCGGGTTGTTGTAGGCATTGCGCTCCGAACATTCTATCTCCTTGTCGGTCACCGCCTCCTGCATCCTCGTGGTGTATAGCAAGGCATACTGTGTGCGGTAGCGTTCCGTCACGATGGTCACTATCGCTAATACCTCGCCGTCGGCATACACGTTGTCCTTGGGCTTCAGGCGGATGGTGTTGTTGATGGGTTGGTCGCCCACCACCTTGTCGGTGGATATATCGACAAAGCGGATGGGTTCGGAGGCGGTGATGACGGTGGTCACTTGGTCGTTGACCGTCAGCTGCTCCATCTCTTCATAGGTGGTCTGCGCCTTGGCTGACAACACGCTCAGCCACAGCAACGCACAGATGTTGATTTTCTGAATAATATTCATAATCCTTGATTTTTTGATGTTTATACTCTATGAGCCACCGTTCCCGAAAGTTTTGCTTTCGGGCAGTGTCTATTTCCTTTTCTCTTTCCCATTAACCAGATACACAAACGTCCCATACTTCAGCTTCACCTTATTCTTCTTGATAGCCTTACTGATGGCGTTGCTCGTCTTCTGGTAGGCATTGGTTACGGCTTGCATGCCCCATTGCGAGAAACTGTTGTTCGCTCCCGTCTGGTCGATGTTCATGTTGTTCTGCATCGCACCGCTCGCCACGTCCTTAGTTGTCTCTCTGAACTGGCTGCCGGGGACATACAATCCCTCTAGTCCGTCTGTGTCATAGAGCGAGAGCGAAACCTTTATCAGCTCATCATCCACCAAGATGGAGTTGATACTGCCCTTCACTCGCTGCGAACCGAAACCGCTCATGGTGGCATAGAGGTACGACCCTTTCTTCACCACGGTCTCACCAATCTCGATGTCATCAAGCAGTCTTAACCGCACCCTCGACCCGTCCGTGGCTTTCACGTCCTCGTCAATGATGGCCTTGATGAGCTTCGGCTCATGCTCGTTCTGAGTCAGGGTGTTGAAATAGTCGGAAGTCACCTTCACCTTCTTCACCACCTCCTGTGCCTTGTCCTCCTCGTCCAATGCCTTCACTGCCTTGCTGTCCTCGGCAATCTGACCTTTCACCTCAATCTGCTCCTTGGGCTGTTCAGCCTGTGTGGTGTCCTGGGCAACGGGAGCAACTGTTGACTGACCTCTCAGCCTCGCTTCGGCGAGTGCCTTGTTGAGTGCTTCGAGTGCTTCCGCTTCTCGCGCCTTGGCATCGGCCACTTCGGCTGCATCGTCCTTCTCTTCTGCCTGACGGACGAGTTCCGCAAGGTCTTCTTCTGTGTACTTGGATTCATACGTTTCTTTCTCTTCTTCGTTGTCACGCTCAATGTTATCCACCGCCGAATAGTCAGCTATGCGACCATACGACTTCGCCATGTTCTCATATTTTCCGCCGATGCCGTCACCGTTCTTGATCTGCGCTCCGGGCAGGTTTGGGTTCAGAAACTCGGTGGTCTGCAGGTTCTTGTCCTGCGTTTCCGCCACCTCCGTATTGAACATGTCAAAGACAAAATAGCCTGTGGCAAGCAACGGGATGTACACGATGGCTGGCAGCATGTACTTCGGCTGACGGAAGTTTATCTTATCTGTTATTCTCATCGCTGTCTGATTTTGATGTTACTGACTTGTCTTGCTCCTCCTTGTCCTCCCGATGCGTCACGGGAGGAACCGTGCAGTGGGCGGCATCCATCAATTGTTTCATGCGCCCTTCCTGCCGCTCGATGGCACTTGCCGCCTCCGTCCGATGACCGTAGTACCTCGCCATCCTGTAGATGTTGATGCCGAAACACGTGGCGACAAAGCCGAACACGATGACGAGAAACAGCGTCTTGTGGGCGTTGGCGAAGCCTTGCACCTTAGCCGCCGCACGGTCTATCCTCGTGGTCTTGGCAAACTTGCGCCCTGCCGCCACCTCCTTCTCATACCGCTCCCTGTACTTGGGGTCGTTCTTGTCGGGCATATCCTCGCCCACAAGCATCCGTCTGATTCCTTTTACACTCATACCGCTGCGATATTAGAAGTTTGACTTCGACTTCTGCTCAATGTCCTTGTTGAGCAAGGTTCTCCAGTTGGTGATAAGCAATCCGTGAGGATTGTTCTCCGTCCTTGGCACTCGCTTCACCTGTCCCGCCGTCACCAGTTCACGCATCAGGATATTGCTCCTTCGCTCGATGCGTTGCCTACCGTAGTAGGTGAACTCCATCTTCTCCTTGTTGAACTTGATGCTGTCGCAGAAGATGCTGAACACGGCACTCGTACCCATGATGTTGTTGTAGAATCCCTTTTCTTTCAGCGTGTTGTACTGTGCCAAGCCCGTCTCGTCCACCAGATACATCGCCTTCTCCATCGAATAACGGATGTACTTGTCATCGGGAGCAAGCGTAAAGAAGTAGTGGTGGAACATCTCGATATGGCTCTTTGCCTCCACATCCAGCGTTTCCTCCATCGTGGTGCGGTTCACCAGTATGGGCACATTGCCGTCTAGCACATACACCTTCTGCTGCGCATCCGTCACCATGCAGCGTGCCGTCCAGATGCTCGACACCGAGATGATGATGCAGCCCACGAGAAAGGCAGAGCAGATGATGCCAACCAGTTTGATTTTGTTTTCTAAGTTCTTGATTACCATAATACATATATTTATTTGTTGTTATCTCATCACTGTCGCCATGGCTCCCGTAGCCGTCATCTTTGCCTGTTGCGCCACACCCTCGCCGAAGTTTCGGGTTGAGAAGGCGGTGTCGCCCTCTGGTATCATCCATGCCGCAAGGTCGGGCACGAGGTTCAGACACTTCAACGCCACGATGCTTGCCGCCATCAGATAGCCTGCCGAGAAGAACGAGTTTTGCAGATAGGCTGCCATCGTCTGCTCACTGGCAGTTATCGCAGTTAGGTTCTCTACCTGTATGCAGAGCACGATGTCAAAGAGCAACAGGACGTAAAAACCGACGAAGTAGAGCATGGCTCCGTAGAAATGTACTGTCAGATAACGGGTTAGCCACTTTGCCCATGATGACTCCCATTTTGGCAAGAGGGAGAACGCCCATTGTATCGGACCGAATATCGTGAGCATGCCGAGCAATATCTGCTGGCAGTATATCGTCGCCCACCAACCGATGCGGAACACAATCAGGGCTATCAGCATAACAATCTTGTCGATGCCCACCACAGCCCCTGCCGTCAGTGAGGTGAACCATAGCTTGCTGGCATCCTTCTCCATATTGGTCACTTCATCCACGCCCGTCTGCTCCATCGTCGCCTCTATCAGGTTGGGGTCTGAGGTGCCTTTGTGCGCCACGTCGGCTTGTGCCTGAAGGTCGGTGTACATCGAGTCTCTGACATAAACCAACTGCTGCACCTCCTCAAACTTGTCGGAGATTTGTGTTGCCTCTGCCTCGTAGAGGTCGTGGGTGTAACTGCCGATGCAGTTGGGGATATAGGATAGGAAGTCCAATACGCACCAGCTGCTGCCGCTGTTGGTCATGCCTGTGTCAGCAGGTGGGTACCACCAACAAAGGATGATGCTCACCACCAAGGGCTTGAACAGTTTCATCACGTCCAAAGGCTCGTTCTTCACCATCATCTTGTAAGCCATGCTTGCCGCCACGATGATAGAGAACAGTGCCGCCAATGCCATACACATTTGGAGAATCCACCAGAATGGCCCCTGTGAGCCTGTGAAGGTGGCATCGGTCAGGAACTCGTTGGTCTGGAATATCACATCATCAATCTCCTCTTCGAGGATGTTGATGCCGAAATCGCTGAGTATGTTGTCTGCCATAATAATTATTGTTTTTTATCTGTTTACGCTTTCTTCACCGTCACCATCGTTGGCATCATCGCTGTCAGACTCTGTCGAGCTCCTCACACCCTTTATGTTCTCCTGCCAACGGCTCTTCGCATCGCTGATGATGCTGCCTTTATGCACCACACGGTCGTTGGTGGCTGCCAGGAGAGCGGTGGTCTGGTTTTGGGTGTTGAGCTGAACGAGGTATTTCAGTAGTGTCTCGTTCTGTGCCGTCAGGTCGGCATAGATGCTCAGATATTGTCGTTTCCTCTGCGCATTGGGCATATAGGCATCCTTGGTGGATTTCACTGCACACTGGTACATATTGTATAGTTCCTCCCACCGACGCTTGTCATTGATGGTGCCTCCTGTGGGGATGATATGGTCAATGTTCGCCTTCATCTTGTCCAACTGACCGTTAATCTTGCTGCTCTCGGCAAGCCAGGCGAGGTCTATCTGTCGGTCGGCTACGTTTAGGGCTTCCACCTCTGCACGCTTGGTCAGGGCCGAGTCTATCTTCTCCGCATCATCCACTTGGTTGTATAGGTTGATGCCGGCAAGGGTACGGAAGCCCAACTTGTTCTTCTCTGCCGCCGTCTTCTTGTAGCTGTTGTGCAACAGCCAATAATAGAACTCAGGGGTGAGAGAACCGCCACCTGTCTCCATCACCGTTATCTGGTTCTGCTTCGATGAGTCGTGGTTATAGGTTACGCTTTGGGCTGTGGCTGAGGTGGTGGCTACTGCCGCCATAATGAGTATCATTGTCTTCTTCATATCTATTCTTCTTTTGTTTGCAATCCGTCAATAGTCAAGTTTTCCTGCCACCTTCCATCGGCTGAAGGCATCTTCGAGTATCTCTTCCTTCGTCCGGGTGCGATACACCTTCTCCTTCCAGTAGCCCATGCGCAACTGCACATACCTCCATGTCTGGAAGTAGGCTTGGTTCAGGTGTTTTTCTATCAGGTCCAACGAGTTGTTGATGTTGTCCAACACCATCAGCAGGTCGGAGGTGGAACAGGCTGCCGCTCCTGTAGCATACAACACGAGGTCGTTGACGCTATGATAGAGTTGGTTTCCCTCGTTGTATATGTTGTCGATGGCTTTCTTGTTGATGCTGATGAGCATCGTGTCCGCCAGTTCGATGTGTTTCCGCTTTATGACCTTATCAGTGAAGTCCTCCAACAGATTCTTGTAGTCACTGATGCGGTCGCTCACCGTCTGGTAGGTGCTCTTCACATTCAGCACTGTGCGCAACGACTGGTACATCACGTCGATGATGTCAAAGGCACGGGTGTATTTGTCCAAATCCACATTCAGTTCCTTGTACTTTCCCACCTCTTCACTGCTGTATTCATGCAGCAGTTGGTTGCTGTACTCCAGTGTGCTGCGTGCCAGCAAGAGGCTTCGCTGCTTCTTGTGGTCGTTGATGTATGCTTCCACCGATACCGCATCGAATCCCCACTGCGCCAAGGCTGTCTTGGGGAAGAGGGTAATCAGCAAGAGAGATATAATGATGGTATGTCTCATTCTTTGTTCCTCCCTCAGTTTTCGTTCTCGTTATCTTCACTATCCCCTCTGTTAGGGTCTGCATTCTCACGCCATCGCTCGTAGCACTCTTCAATGAGTGTCCTTCTGCGACCTTGCTCTGCGTCGATTGAAGGAAGAATGTCCATCAGCACATCAATGATGCTGCGCTTGTAGTGCATCATCTTCTCCAATGATACCAAGTCGGCATATATCTTGGTGATACGGCTGTCCACCTCACGGGCTATCTCCAGGCGGTCACTCGACCAGAGCAGATGTATCACATCGTCATTGTCTGCGGTCTGTGTCGCCTCGCTCTTGGCATACTCCGTGGTGATGCTGCACGATGGGAACTCCCGGGCTATCTCCGAGATACGGTTATTCACCTGCCTCGTCTTCTCCTCGTCAGAGGCATTCGGGTCGAGGGTGAGCACATCCACCACCTGCGTGTCGGTGTATTCCGAGGTCAGCTCCCATGATATTTGCAGTATCGCACGGTGTATTTTGATGCCAAGGAAGTACTTGGGCTTCCTTGCAATGGAGAGTGTCGCCTTGAAGGTGATAATGCCGTTGATGTTGGGCATGGTAGCAGTACGCACGTAGGTATAGCCGTTCCACGAACCGGCTCCTTGCCACGTGAGGTTGTAGGCAGACTTCACATCCTGCATGATGGCAGGGATGCGGTAGTAGTCATCGGTGGCGGTGGCATTGTCATTAGCCGCCTCACTCTTGGCATCCTGTATGTCTGCCAACTGCTGCTGCCATGAAGCCAACTCCTTCTTCAGGTTGTCTATCTTGGTCTTGTTGGCATTGTACTGCTGCCGCAAGGCTGGGGCTTCCTCCACGGAGGCATTGGCAATCTGCGTGAGCAGGTTTTTGTTCTCTGTCTCCAACTGGTTTATCTGCGCCTCCAACAGGGCTATCTTGCTGCTTGCTTCACGTTCCTTCTCGTCCAGTTCCGATAGGTCGAGATTATTTTCTGATACGGTTGTCCTCATGGCGCATTCCTTGCTGTGGGCATTGAGCGAACCGCCGCACTCACGGCACTTGTACTGCGTGCTGCCCTGTCCGAGGGTGACACCGTCCGAACAGGTGACGCTGATGGTAACGCTCTCCACGCCCTTCAGCTTGGCGGCATCGGTGGCTTGGTAGTAACGGCGTGCGTCACTGCCGATGTAATAGACATAGCCTTCTTTGTTGTCGTTATATTCCGAGAGGCGTGCCTGCAACTGACGCTTGAAGGTATTCAGATCCATGCTGTAGGAGTCGAAGACATCCTCATACACCTCTTCTACGTTGTTCCAACTCTTGGTAACGTGTATCTCGTATGCGTATGCTTTCTTGGTCTGCTTGCCGCCACGGCTGATGATGTACGACGACATCCAATAGTTCATCGTATAGGTGAAGCCCTCGTTCTGGGCGTTGAGTTGCTGCACACGGCTGCGACTCCATCCTGCATGGTTTTCCGAGTTGACCAATATCTGCTCTCGCTGTGTGCTGCTGGGGTAGAAGTTGGGGTCGGTGGTATTGATACGATACCAATGGTCACCGTTCAGTATGTTGTTGTCATCGGTCGGCGGATAGTAGTCACAGAGGCTCACACTGCCCTGGTCTCGTCGGGCGATGTACCAACGCTGCGTATAGTAGTTGCCCTGCGTCTCGCTCAGATAGTCAGTCATCCACGAAGTGATGTTGTAGTTGGAGAGGGCAAAGAGGTTGGCGATGCTGTCATGGCCTCCCACCAGACTGATAAGGGTACTGCCAATGCCGTTCTCTGCCTGTTCATAGAGGTCATGGTAGTTGTCATAGATGTCGATGATTTTGCTCACCTTGCCATTGAAAAGGTCGTTGAAGGCACTTTTCTGCAAGAGGGAATCCGCGGAGTTGATGCCTGCCGTAGCCAACGATGCCCCCATGTTGTAAAGTGTCTCGATGTCGGCGGCTAGATTCTCTACGGTGAAGTTGCCAGGCACACTGGCAATGTCGTCCAACAGCTGCTGCCAATCCACGTTGCCAATCTCCGAGAGTTTGAGGATGGCGGCTATCTCCTGGTTGATTTCCAAGAACTGGATGTCGGCAAAGGTCAGGCTGCTGTTGGTCACCACACTCTCAAACTGCATGCACAGCGACTTGGTGTCGGCACAAATCTTCATCAGATAACTGCCCCAGTAGAGGGCGGTCTGCGGACTTTTCAGCATCATGCCTGCCACCGTCCATATCTTGGGCATAATCTTGTTCGCCACCATATTGTGGATACGGCGGTAATAGTAATTCTCTGTGCTGCTGCTCCAGATGCCAAGGTCTGTGAAGGCCTTGCGCTCCAAGAACTTGGCGGCGAATATACCGGCAGTGGCAACCTCAGCGGCATTGTAGTGCTTCAAGATTTCGCCCACCTGCTCGTTATAATAGCTCTCTGCCATAGCTCCAGCACCGAATGCGGCAGCCATGGCGGCAACGGTCTGCTTGTCATAGTTCACGCTGTAATACTGCGCATGAACCTTTCCCACGACAAGCGTAAGACACATATATATTATAATAAGGTGTAAACGTCTCATTGCTTCACTACTTTACGTTTCTACTACTTTACTATTCCACTACTTTACTACTTGTAGTATTTACTATTGGTAGTATTCACTACAGATAGCATCTACTACTCAGCCACCGTTGGCTTTGCCTCCGTCCGACGCGACTCGGGATAGCCCAAGCAAGTCTTGGTCTCTCCGTTCACTGCTCCGTCCGTTCCCGAAAGTTTTGCTTTCGGGCATTTGGGCTTTCCGTCTATTCCGGGCTTTCCGTTTCCGTCCATCAGCCCCCGTGCTCGGCGCGTCAACGGATAGTGGCTCCATCGTCCGTCAGATTTAGCACATGTCCCGCCTCATTCACCTTCTGCGCAAATGCCAGCGACTTCCCGATACCACTGGCATCCCAGTCCCTGCAATACCGCTCAATAGCCTCCTGATGGCTGCATTTCAGTTCTCGCTTATAGAGTTTTAACGCCTCCTTCTCGGCTCGCTCAGTGGTATAGGTCATGTAGCACTCATGCGGTTCCTCCACACCATACACTCCGCTCGTGGATCCCCGTCGGATAAACACCTCACGAAAGAAACTTCTTCCTTCCTTGTTCTCCAAGCGGTTGACCGTGAATATCTTCTTGCAATCCACATCCGTCAAGCCTAATATCGCCTTGATCTCGTCGAATCGCTCACGGAACTTGCTCTGGTCGAGCAGCATCACCACATCGGAGTTGTTGATGATGGCCTCCTTCACGATGGGACTGCCGATGATGTCCTGTATCTCCTGTGTCACCACGCCCACGCTCGCCCAGAACTTTCTCGCTGTCTTGTAGAGGTACTTGATGTACTCTGCCATCAGCGGCGAGGCGATGGCTTTCCATGCCTCCTCGATGACTAAGCACTTGCGGTTCTTCTTCAGTCGCATCTTCTGCAGGAACACGTCCATGATGATGAGCGTCACGATGGGGAACAGCTGCTTGTTCTCCTTGATGGCATCCACCTCGAAGACGATGAAGGTCTCGTCGAACAGGGTGCTATCCACGTTCTCGTTGAGAATCTTGTCGTACTTGCCACCACGGTAGAAGTTCTGCAGCATATAGGCGAAGTTGTCGCAGTCGATGGTGGTGATGTTGTTCTCGATGCATATATGGTCGAGACGCTCACAGGCAAACTCATAGAACGAGTCAAACGACAGGGTCTTCACTGCCAATGCCATGCGCCGCTCCTCCAGTCCCTTGATGAGTTTCTCTACCTTGTCGTGTATCTGTGTCAGTTCTGTGCCGCGTCGCTTCTCCATCGTCGAGAGGTTCTTTCTCAGTGTCTCCTTCTGCGAGGATGGATAGGGTTGCACACCGTTGAAATAGAAGTCATAGTACTCCGTCACCAACTGCTCCACCACACGGAACTCCAGTTCGGGTATCTGCACCTCCGAACCTTTCCATATCAGCAGTATCAGGTTCTTCAGGAAGTCTATCTTCTCGATGTTCAGCTCTCTCTTGCTGATGTTGAAGGGGTTCATGGTAATGGGCTTGTCCTCCGTATAGGCGATGTACTTGCCGCCCACATACTCGCAGAGTCCCTCATACGAGTTACCCGTATCTACCATGACGATGTCGGTGTTCTGCTCCCACAACTGGCGCACCACGCTGTTCATGTGGAACGACTTGCCGCTGCCCGATGGACCAAGGCAGAAGAAGTTGGAGTTGTCGGTCAGTTTCTCCTTTCCCTCCTTTCCTGTGATGTCGATGGCTACGGGCACGCCCTGGCGGTCGGTATAGTAGATTTTCAGTGGGGTGTCCTCATTATGCACGATGCGCTCCTTGTACATCAGGCAGGTGGCGGCATCGCCGAGGGTGAGGAATCGGTCGTAGTCGGCATTCATGCCATAGCAGTTGCCGGGGAAGGAGTTGACAAAGAGCTCCAACTGGTTGTAGGCTCGCTTGCTGATGTGGATGCCCATGCGCGAGAAGGAGTTTTCCAGATGGTTGGTGCATTTCTGTATGTCGGTGTCACCGCTAACTGCCACCACAAGGTTGTAGTGGGTATATACGAGCTGCTTGCTCTCACGGGCTATCACCTCCTGCACTCGCTTGATGTCCTCCACAGCCATCAGGTTGCTGGGGTTGGGCATGGAGGCATGGCGGTTTTTCTTCTTGTCGAGCAGGGCAAGCTCACGTTTCTGGTTGGGCACGAACACCATCTGGTTGAACACCACACAGTCGGCACCGGGCACGCTATCGACGATGCTCACGAGGTCAACAGGCATACTGGTGTTGTTCACCTCTATATTGGCGTAGGGACGGATGACCGACGGCAGGTTGGCGCAATCCACATCCACCAGGCTATACACCTTGCAGCGGCGGTCACCCATGCCGATGGTCTCGTCATCCACATTGAAGTTGGTCATCGACACCACCTTGTCACGGAAGTTCATGGAGAAGAATCGGTCAACATACTCGCTGGCTTCCGCCTTGCCGAGGAAGCGGGACTTCACGCCAGCATCCCTCAACTGGTCTTGCACCTTACGTATCTTCACCAAGAAATCACGCCATTTCTTGTTGTCGAACGACATCAGGCGGCTCTTCTTGTTCTCCTGTGTGATGGTCAGGTAGCAGACGCTGTCGGTAAACGGTCTGCCGTTGAAATAGCGGAAGTAGCTCTGGCTCAGAAACTCATGGTTCCCTCCATTCTCTTCCTTGAACGCCTTCCTCACAAACACGTCCTGCTTATGCAACGCATAACCTTCGCCCAAGGTCTGGGCAAGGGCGGCGAAGAGGTGGGTGAACTCATAGTAGGCCTCGATATTGGCAGAGTATTTCTGCACGGGGTTCTCCATCTTCAGCACAGCAGAGTATTCGCCCGTCTTGGTATAGAGCACACCGATGCCATCCACTTCCTCAATGGAGAAGTAGATGTCCTGGAAGATGCGCTTGCGTTTGCCTCCCGTGCCGAATGCCTTGACACTGATGGCCATGCCCACGCAGATGGCTGAGAATATGAGTATGATGTATAGGGTCATTGTTCTTTTACTTTGAATAATAATCGCAAAAAGGCGGGCGCACCCTCATACGTGATGCCCCCACCTTCATTCAATTGAAATTACAGATTACATTCCACTTGGACATAATGGATTCTTTTTTGTTTTACAGTCTTTTCTTTCGGAATCAGCCCCAATAGGCTTCTTCCTTAAACTTTCTTGGAATAGGCATAGATGAATATGCCGTTGTCACTCTTCTTGCTGTGCAAGCCCTTGCGCTGCTTCATGACGATGAGAACGCCACCGACAGCCACGGCGAGGACAAGCAACACGAGTCCTGCCACGAAACCGAAGATACAGTAGCCGAGGATGAAGCCCGCAACGGATCCTCCCGCTGTGGCAGCCGCCCAGTAGATGTAGCGTCCCTGCAACCCGAAGAACTCCAATGGACGTTGCAGTCCCTTGAAAATGGGATAGTCCGGAAACCGTTCTTGCTTTGTATCAGCCATAACTGTCAGTGTTTTAACGTTCTACATACTCGCAATCTCACGCTGCGCTTAACCTCCAATACCGAAGAACAGAGGCAGTGCCTGGGCTGCTGCAATGAGGAAAATACATGCGCCGACGACCATCATGATCTTCTTCTTGACATCCTGTTCCTCGTTGTTCATGGCGATGTAAACTGAGATCGCACCGACGATGGCAACCACACCTGCAATGGCATAGCAGAGCTTCACTACGATAGGCACATACTTGGCAATTTCCTCCGAAACACACAATATCTTCATAAGTCATTGATATACAGTATAGGTTTTTGAGTTTGAAAAGAAATTTGTTCCCAAAATGAGACAAGGAAGCAAGCTTGTGGGGTATATCAAAAGACAATGGTTCAGTAAGGTAAATTAGGCTTCAAATGGCAATTTTGCCGTTTACATTCATTAACACGGCATTTTGAGCGATTGCAAACTAAACATGGCAAGTGAAGGCAACTGGATATAACTGGAGACTGGCTTTTGCCTTGACTTTACAACTGTACATTTTGTGTCGTAACCATAGAAGAACAGAATGGTCTTGGCTCTGTTTCTCCGATGGTGTCGTTTGAAACGAACCCATATCTTCTTAGTGCGATTAAGACTTTTTGCCGTGAAAGCAAATGCAAATCGAGAGCAGAACTTACCAAGCTTGGGCAATTATGCCGAGATGCAGCTTTGCTTATTCAAAGAAGAAAAAATGGGGCTGAGGTGTCGAATATCAACTTCAATCCGTCATCCTCGTTTCTTTCTTTTCCCTTTGCTTGAAAAGGGACTATCGAAAAAAGGAAAGATAGGCCTGGTGTATCGTACTTCATCTTGAAGGGAGCTGCTTTCTACGCTGAACGATTCGTTCACCATTCAAAAGTACTGTGCATTTCTACCGAGAACACAAAGTCAATGACTATATTGTTGAGGTAGAAGAAGATAGATTATCGTCGTATTTCAAATGTTCCCGATTTGTGACTGATATTCTTAAAATCCATACCAAATTATCTAAAGACTTACATTCCGACATTCTATTATTCTTTAGAAATTCCTATTTCAAAATCATTTATCCGTAAATATAGAAGAAATGATGCAGCAAAACGATGCATAACCATCAATTTAAGTTAAATTTTCATCCTAAATACCACTTTTCCCTTCTATTATTTTTTATTGTCGTATAAAATATATAACTTTGCGTCAAAATTAAAACTTTTGATTAATATGTCTACAGAATTAAATCAGATTAAAGTTCAGCTTGTAAAAAAGAAAAGAACAGGTAAATGGCTTGCGGAACAATTGGGTAAAAGCAATTGTACTATAAGTAAATGGTGTTCGAATTCAGCACAACCTGATTTGGCTACGTTGAATAGGATTGCCAATATATTAGAAGTTGATGTAAAGGAGCTCCTGATAAGCAATATAGAATAAAAACCATATGTATATATGAAACTTGTAAAAATATATAAAGAAGACTTACAGATAGCACATGCTATTCTCATGAGAGACGGACAAGCGACTCGTGAGTATATGTATATAAAATGCTATCCTCTCTTTAAGGCCATTTATGACAACTACTATACAGATTGTGCTTCTGTTGTAGAATTAATCAATCAAATATACGTAGTTATTATGACTCCTGGGCGAGAGACTGGGCGTTGCCAACTACAAAACTATCGTGGAGAGAGTACTCTTGCAACTTGGCTTAAGGCTGTAACTCTATTCTTTTGTTATAACAGGTATGAAAGAAAAGGACGGTTGCCTATGACTGATACTATATTAGATGAGGAAAATAATGATAATACTGATAGATTAATAGACATAGTGTCTTCTGAAGATATAGATTTATCGGAAATCAATCGTCATGATGCAGAACGTATAATAGCCTCAATGCCAAATGAGCGATATCGAACACTCATACGTCTTCGATATTTGGAAAACATGACTAATGAAGAAACTGCAGAAGCTCTTGGTATGACTATGGCAAATTACTATAATAAACATAAACTTGCAAAAGAACAATATGCGAAAGCGTGCAGAAAGGAGGAAGCGTATGAATACTAATATGAGTATTGAACAATTGGCTGCCTATTTTGATGGCAATCTCACCATGGACGATTCTCAAATCGTTTCTGCTGCAATCAATCAAGATGCAATATTACAGGATATTGTGTCAGCAAGTGATGCAATAGAGGAAACAATGAGATTCTCTTCTATGGATGAATTGAGTATTCCAAACGAAATCTTGTGTATGGATTTTGAATTACCAAAGTTAGATGCCAATCTTAATTTGTTTGAGAGCCAACCAAATTCTCAAATATCCCCGGATAATGATTATTTGGCTTTTGATAGTATATCCGATAGTTTTTCGACAAAAACAATGGGTTGCGCCCAATCTTTTGTTTCTGCTGGTGATAGTTTGTCTCAAATAGACAACTCTTTAGATTCAGCTGTCACAGATAGCTTCATGTCAGACGTTACAGATAGCAATGATGAAGCAATAGCATTCATGACAGATGATAGTATAATGTAAAACAAAATTATTTTAGATATGGATCCGGTAACAATAAGCGCTTTAAGTAAGGGAGGAAGTGGTACTGTTCAAGGACTAGGCTCACTTATGGTTGGTGGTTCTATGGCATTTAGAACATACCAAGACTACGTACATCCTGAGCGAAACATTTCTTATATAGTTGAAGGAAAACGAGAAACGTTTCAAGAGAGAATGCAAATGGAGAGCCAAATTTTTCAACGTGAAAGAGATGCTGACAATTACCAGCATCAAATAGATTTGGAATGTAAGCGTATGGAGTTCCAGGAACACATGGAATACAAACGGATGCAATTCCAATTGCGGCTTCAGGAAAGACAGGAGGAACTGCAAAAAGGATTGGCAGAGATGAACAATAGAAATAATAGAATGATTGCTGAATATCAGGCTTTGGCAATGCGTGAAACGCAAGTTCTTATTTCTCGTATGAATGCCATGAATCTCCTTCAGAACAACATGGTACTTGATGCCCTGAAATCTTTCCCTCTTAACATATCACCTATAGTTTTGTTACAAAATCGACCACACTCTTTGAAATCGCTATTGAGGCTTTCTGAAAAAGATGATAATAAGAAACTTACTAAATATGAATTAGAGGAATTGCGTAATGAAATTGAAACTTATGAAAAAAATCCAGAGCCACTTAGCATATTTATTGCACCTTTACAGATGGATTCCAGATTCCAGTATCATCGTGAATTAAGTACGAAAGTCTGGGAATTAACCTTTCACACACTTGAAGGTATTATTACTCGCAATTATAATCCTTCAAGCGAGCGTCCTGTCATGTTCTATCCTACTGCATGGAACGAAAAAGTAACTTCAGGTATGCATGCAAGTGAGACCTTACATTTCTTCTTAAAGGATATGCCCTGTGTGGTCTTGGAACCTAGATTTGATGGCAAGAATTTCCATATAGCATTTTCTGCATGGAACATTGGCTACACGTCTTCTGAACATGAACGTGAAGAATACACTATTCCACTTGATATAGATTTAATCGTAGCAGAAACAATATATAATCGTTCCAAGAAAGCGATTAAGGTGATGGATTATCTTGATGAATGTTCTCTTCCCGATGAGGATTTAAGAATTTTACGAGCTAAATATAGACTTCTGTCCAATAATGTCAAGATTTATGATGCATTGAAGATTCAAGAACATGTAGAGAACGGTACATTAGACGAACTTGAAGCTTTTGGGCTTCTAAGTATGTTTAAAATGGACCTTAGTCAAGATCTTATCCCTATAGCATCAATATTAGCTGCCCATATAGGTATAAATATAAGTATGATGGCTGATACACATCATCTACTTGGCACTAAGGCTGCTCCAATTTTCCATAAATGTGTTATGAATGAGGAGTTATTCAATCCTATATTAACAAATAAAAATGCTTGCGAGAAGATTGCCACTGAATATGAAAATTTACTATATGGTTTAAGGGATGCAGAAAAACAATCCATGCCCAAATTGGCCGCATTAAGAGATGTTCAGGCTCGTGAAATAAGCCTCACACTAAATGTACACAATTCTAAAGAAGAAACTTTGGAGGAAAGAATACGTACCTACGCTCGTAAAAACATGAAACTAAACGAGGAAGATGTTAATTTAGATTTTAACGATTTCTTTACCGAATGTGTTCAATCAATTACTGCTGTTGATAAGCAGTGGTTCATGGCTATTCTCGAAGAAATGGAAAAAGACAATAAATATAAGAAACATTACAAGAAACTTGATAAACGTTTAGAACAACTGTAACATGAGAACATTATATATAGATATAAACAACAAACCTGTTCAGAATACAGATGAAATGATTTGTGTATCTGACAATGAAACATTATTGAACGATTTCTTCTATGAGTTAGGATGTTCAATTCTGTCAAAGAGTGGTATTAATGTACCAAAAGCACAACTCATATCTGGCTTTAATTTGCCTGAAAACGTTGATGCGTATGCAAAAATCATAAAACAATGGGAAGAATTAAAGGCAATCCTTTTCGGCAATGATGTAGAGGGAGAATTTAATGTTCATCTTCCCAAGGAGTATATGTCTTGGCTGGGTAATCATAGCAATCAAGAGTATCGTGCGATTTGTCGAAATAAATCGTATGATTGCACTAAAGAACTCATTGTCACCATTGATGTGAAAGAGTTTTACGATGAGTATGTCAACGATGACTTTATAAGGTCTTTAGTAAAAACATTGCGCGAAAATAACGATATTAAGCAAATTGTTTTCAATGACGATGTTGTAACTAGAAAATCTCAAATAGTAAAAAAACTCAAAAAGCAGTTTGACGATTTGTCTTTTATAGCTTATGAAAACTTCTCTGATCATGTTGATATTTTAAGTGCAAATACACAAAACAATAACAACTGTAAGAGTTTTATGTATGCTATCCAAGAAGTTACAGAGGATTACTATTCCATTATCAACACTAAGGGTGATGTAATTCTTGATGATGTAGCTATTTATTCTAATAGTTTAGTCCTTTCAAACAATAAGGTATATATGATTTCTAATAAAAACGAAATAAAAGAAGTTGTATATGATGGACATCGTGGGATATCTTTAAAATATAGCATTAACGACAGACCCATTTCTGAAGAATCGCACACAATCTGTGAATTAGATAATGGGAAAATCCTCATATTTGATAAAAATATGAATGTTATAATGAATAAGGAATTTGATGATGCAAAATATGCTTATAGTGATTTCGTATTGATAAAAGACAATTCTAAATGGGGCGTTTATGACTCTAGAACAAAACAATATATTATTACTCCCCAATACGATGAAATGAATTGGTTATATAGAGGCATGTATGCTGTATCTAAATTAATAGGTAAAAAGTGTAGATGGGGAGTCATTAACAATAAAAATGAAGAGTTATATCCATTTGAAAACGATGAAATCGTCTCAGCCACAATCCAAAAGGATTATACATGTATTATAGTCAAAAAAGGGACGAAATATGGTATAATCAAATACGATTCAGAGGGTAGGCAAGAAATGGTTCCTTTTGAATATAGTTACATAGACAAAGTATTTGATATAAGTGAAGAAGACAGAGGTGTTTCATTTTTTGAGTGCCACAATGATTATGGCACAACAGTCATAGATTCTGATGGATTTGAAATTATTCCTATGACAAGAGGTATTTCTTTTATTTCTGTTGGTGATAGCCAAATAACGGCTGAGGTGCAGTATGCTGAAGATGATGATGAATATGAAACAGAAGATATTATAGGTGAAATTTCATATTGTCCCCAAAAAAGGACATCTTTAGGAGTTAGGATTGATCATAATATTCTCTATGATTCAAATATGAACACTATTTATGAAACAACTTATGACAGATATTTAAGTTTGGTTGACAACAAGTATATTATTGAACAAACAAATGCAAGAGGTCTTAGTACTGATATAGTAAAAATATTAGATCTCAAAGGACGCATTTTGTTTTCTACTGAAGCCCATAGACTCAGTTCAATAGGTAATGACTTGTTTGCACTTTTTACAACTAATGGAGAGTTGAAAATTATAGATAAATTAGGAAAGACGAAATATAATTTAGGCTCTGATGTATGGTATGTACCTCGTGTTTCTGATTCAATAATTTATTTTATTGAAGCACAAGAAAATAAACAATCAAGAAAATCTAAAGGAATCTTGATGTCGATTCAAACAGATGGTAGCAAAAGGAAGATTGACGAACTTAACAATCTCTGTCATTTAGGGAACTTTATCAATTCAAATCTTGTAGAATTACGAACTGAAGATTGGAAAGTTGGATTATACGATCTCCAAAACAAAAAAATGATTTTCAATTTTGATGCATGGTATTTTTGTGATAACGGGAACGGTATCGAAGTGAGAAAAGATAATGATTTTCACTATTATGATTATTCCGGAAAAGAAATATTCAATAATGAAGGCAAAAAGCTTTGGATATTATGAAAACATTGTATATAGACATAAACAACAATCCTGTTCAGAATACAGATGAAATCTTATGTGTATCTGACAACGGAACATTACAGAATGCCTTCTTCTATGAATTAGGATGTTCTATTATATCCAAGAGTGGTATTAATGTACCAAAAGCTCAGCTCATTTCAGGTTTTAATTTGCCTGAGAATGCTGATGCGTATGCAAAGATCGTCAGCCAGTGGGAAAATCTAAAAAATATCCTTTTCGGCAGTGATGTAGAGGGAGAATTTAATGTCCATCTTCCCAAGGAGTATATGTCTTGGTTAGGTAATCATAGCAATCAAGACTATCGTGCGGTTTGTAGAAATAATAATTACGATTGTACGCAAGAACATTCTATAACAATTGATATAGCAGAGTTTTACAATGACTGGGTTGATGGTGGCTTAAAAATAGAAAGAATTTTGCGTGATAACAATGATATTGAGCAGGTTGTGTTCAATGATCATACAGTTACTAAGCAGTCGCATATTATAAAAAGTATTTGTGAACAATTTAATGTGTCTTTTCTTCCTTATGAAATGTGGAAGGAAAGACCTGCTGTTGTAGAACAGTCTCCAATGGAAGAACCCCTATTGAAATATCCATCTGATCAATGGAATAATATATATTCAGAAATATCACATTTTGAAGATGGTTTAGCAAAAGTAAAAGCCAAAGAATATGTTATTTTTGGGGGCAGTAATAATAAATTATTAAAAGAGCGTCCATATGGTGTAAATAAATACGGATTTATCAATGAAAATGGTGAAGAAATTATTCCATGTGTTTTTGACGAAATTGTAGAAACTTCTGTTGATAGAATATATGCCATTATCAATAATGTTGAGTTTGTGCTAAATAATAAAGGTGAAATAATGGCTCTGTCAAATGATAGTAATGATAGAAAAATCATTTACGAAGAACCTATTACTATTAATGGTGAAAATTTTTGTTTATTTTCCAAACGATTACGGAATAACAAATATGGAATCAAAGACAAGGATGGACATCTTATAGTACCTTGTTGTTTCGAACATATAGAATTTGTAGATTCGGAACATTTTTTAGTCTATATAGGTGATTGCCCCAATGAAGGGCCATATAATTGTTGTTATATTTTAAATCGAAACAGAAAGATTCTAAATCGTTTGCCGATATCATATGAACCATTTCATTTCTGTGAAGGTTTATCTGTTATACAACAGAATCATCCAAGTGAACGCAATAACTACAATTATATAGATATTAAAGGGAATATAGTTATAGAGGGAGGATGGCGACAAGCTGGGCATTTTAATAATGGAATTGCTTTAGTGCGAAAGCATGGTTCATCTAAACAACCATATTATGAAATTGACAAGACGGGAAACCCTATAAATAGATAAAATATGGAATTTATTGATATGGTACATTATTCTCAAGACTCCGACTTTGACTTATTCCGTGGTGTATATGGTTCAGAGTTTACTAACGAAATGATTGCTCACTCTGTACAAACAGCAAGTGATTTCTTTCATATAGACAATCCTGAATACATATATGCATCGCCACTTTCTACAGGTGTGTTTCTTAACAATTCCAATTCTTTAGATGACGACATTCTTAATATCGACATTCAGCAACTCAAGAATTTGGGAATTAGTTCACAAGACAGCCTTGATCTTGTGATAACACATGAAACAACTCATAGAATGTTACAAGGTATTGAAGCGTTAAACTTTAGCGCTCCTCAAGAAGAACTATGCTGTGATTTTATGTCAGGTGTTAGGGCTGGACTTAATGGTATCGATGTGTCACAAATGGAGAGATCTCTTATGAATTCAATTGGAGGTGTGACACATCCAGAGGGAGCTATAAGAATTGACGCACTTAGAGAAGGTGTATATTTCGCTAAAACTTACATTCACGACAATCTCACTTCTCCGACATTTAAAGATTGTATAAACCATTTCCAACAGAGTGATTTCGTTTATTATGACAATCATTCTATGGAATCTGAAGAGGACAAAATGCCAAACAGTTATCTAGAAGAGTTACATCAAGCAATGAGCAACTCTCTTAGTGATATGCACTATTGGGCTTCAAGAATTGATGATTATACGGAGTCTGAAGATATTCAGAGGAGTGTCCAAAAGTTTATGGAAGCAGAACGGGTATTTGATGAAGCAGAGTATATGTTCAGAGAACCAAGAAATACAAGGCAAGGACATCGTTTTTTTTCATCAAGTGACAATTTAAATGAAACAAGTTTCTCTGATTCTGAAAAAAACACGTTCAAAGGATATACCAAAGCTGAAATTAGTCGTCATATAAGTGAAGCGGAACAAAAAAAATCGTCAGCAGAAAGTAACATGCGTCATAATGCATCCCTAATGAAAATAAAGGGTGATAAGCCACATGAATTTGAGAAACACCAGTACGATTCTGCTAAAAGAGAAAGAGACAATGCTGTAAATGAAATCAATAGATGGAGAAATGAAAAACCTGATAAAGAATAACTATATTTAGGAACAAGTTGGAATGAAGGGAATAACAATTTTTTGGGGGCGATTTATATGCCATCGCCATTATCTTTTCATCCCATACCCTTGCCTCTGCACGTTGCTAACAATCCTTTCCAACTCCCTGTCCACCTTGGACAGTTCTTCCTTGGACAACGCATATATGCAGTCAATCGCCAGTCGGTTGGCTGCTATTTTTCTGTGAGCGAGGATGGTCTCTTCGCCACCGATGGAGGGGCGGTTTGCGCCACATGATTCCAGATAGTTGTCTACTGCATCACGCATGGAGTAATAGCCCCAGCCAGTCTTTGCCCAACTGATGAGGGCATTGACGGCTGCTTGTCTTGGGCTGTTGTTTTCTTGTTCGCTCATAATCATTTTTGCTTTTTGTTAATCAATCGTTGTTGTCTCTGTTGCCAGAGTTTATCTATTTCCTGACGGTGTTCGTCCTCGTCAGAGTAGAGCCATTCTATGTAGTCGGCTCGCTGTGAGGTGCGGTCATCCAGTCTGGAGAAGTCACGGAGAAGGACATACTTCTCCTCGATGGTTCTCAGCCTTGCGTTGTCATTGGCGATGATGCACAAGGCGCATAGGAATACTGCCGACAATGTACACATGCAGATGTGGAGAAACTTTTGGAAGTGCCAGGAGTGGCAGAGACGCTTGACCACATACAAGAGGTATTGCTTCACGAACGGAATGACCTCTGCCTTGTCCTTGGGCAATGAAGGAGGAACGCATTTGCGCTGTTGCGCTCCTGTTATCTTGTTGACGAAATCCGCTATCTTGGTCAGGGCATCCGAGTTCTTCCGGCTCTGTTCTCCGACCCTCTTAACGGTGTCCTCGCACTGGTGTACTAACTCCGGCCAATGCTTCTTGTGGGCATCTACAAGAGCGATGCACTTGGTGAGTACTTCATCATATCTTTCGGTCAAGGTCTGGAAGTATTCCTGCTGTGTTATCTCGCCTCTTGCCTTTGCTGCTTCTTCCTCTTCTGCAAACTTCTTCTGTCGAGCCTCCAACAGCAGCCTTACCTCATTTGCCGCAGCCTTGCCAACGGCATCCTTCAATGAAAACGTGTCATTGGAGGTAGGCTTGGCAAGGGTGTCAATCTTGCCCGAAAGGTTGTTGATTGCCTGAATACAATTGGACAGTCCAACCTGTATGTCTTCCAAAGACGTGCCAGGTTCATCCTTCAAGGGTGTCACTTTTCTGTTTGCCATACGCTTATCTCCTCATTCCTCCGTTACGTTTCTTCTTGTTCTTCTCCTTGTCCTCGTCATTCCAACCACGGTCGTTGCCTCCACCGCCACCTCCTGATGTGTGGGCAATGGTTGGCTGGAGTATAACTTCTGCCACTGCTTCCGCTATATTGCTGCCGACAGACGAACCTTCGTTATCGGCATTGCCTGCCACTTCATCAGAGCCAACAGGTGAGGAAGCAGAAGCCTCGTGCTGCCACGCGTTGGAAGATGTGCTGCCATGAAGCAAGCCGACCGACTGACCGACTTCCGTCCGGGTCTCGTCACGATCGGAAATGAGGGAAGAAAGGTGAACTTGGTTCTCTGGTGCGCCCAGCGTCCTGCTCAACTGGACGAGAGACAGGCTGCGGTCTATCTTGCTCCCGGAAAGAGTGACCCCATGACTGTTGTCCGTAAAAGTGACGCCACAGATGCGACCGTCATCGCCTTGGACAAAGTTCATGGTGATGCCACGAGCCGCCAGTGCTGTCCGAAGCGTCTGCCAGTCGTGACAGTGGCGGAGGACTGCGGAAATGGTGTCATACAACTGGTACTTTACCGCATCCCTGCCTTTAAGGTGGCTGCGCCTGACATCCCTTTTGCCCTTGCCGAAGGTCAGTCCATATTCTCTTGTCAGAGCCTTGGTGACTGCCGCCGATGCACGGAAATTGCAGTCGCCCTTGATGGCATTGCCGTCATTATCTATACGGTTGTAAACGATATGGACGTGACCGTGCGGCTGGTCATGGTGTCGGAATATCACGAACTGGGTGTTCACAATTCCACGTCTGCGGAGATACTCCTGTGCCACTTCCGCCATGAACTCGTTGGTGAGCCTGGGTGTGTCATCTGGGTGGAAACTCAGTGATATGTGTCCCACGAAATTCTTCAGTGATGGACGCATCCGAGCCTGTGCCTTGAAACTGGCAACGATGGTGGCATTTGAAGTGGTGCTTACACCAGCCGATGCTATGATGGCAGTGTTCTTATGGGCAATGTCATTGGCATAGTTTACCAGCCCTCCGAATCCCCTGCCGGTGTTAATCTGTGCTATCATAAAGGTTGCTATAAAAAGTATGTGCAGATAAATGCCCAAGTATGTGCAGATACTTGGCAAAGTAAGTGCACATAGTGGGACGAGTAAGTATATATCACTAAGAGTTACCCAGCCGGACGAGAACCTCGTCAATCCTCCCTGCCAGTTCCAAGACCCTTTTTTCAACAAAGGAGAAATGGTGGACATGAGCCTCATGGGCGAGCTGGTTGAGGTTGTTCGCCATGCCCGACAGGGAGCGGAGATTGGCGGCATCCTCCTTCGACATCGCTTCACGGACGTAGCCGTTTACTGCAAGTTCATAGACGAGTGAGGACAGCGAGCATTGCCTGTTCTTGCTCCTTCGCAACAGCTTCGTGTAGCTGCCTTGGTCGAAATATACCTTGACGGAATACTTCCGTTTCTCCCTCTCGTCAGACCTTGGGCGACCGCCCTTGTTCTTCTGCTTTCTGCTCTTGGGTGTTTGGGGCTTATCCATATCTTTGACTGTCGTGTGTGGCACGGTCGGCTTCTCAGCCGTGGTTTTTCGGGACGTAAAACCTATACTTGCTCCCCAAACACTCCAAACTTTCTTCTCAGACGTGGCAATCAAGATTGCTGCGCTGCTGGAAAGGGAAAAGAGGGAAGACAGAAGTGGGCGAACACCCGAGAGGCAAGGCTGCGAAGCCATACCGAGCCGTGGTTGATACAAATGGCTGCCTATCGCTATTTGTCGGCTGCTGCCGCATCGGTATGTGAGGAAAGTAACTTCTGGATGGCGGAAAGGGCGTATCGCTTCTTCCTGCCCATGCGTGAAGGCACGAGGTAGCCTTTCTTCTCCCATGACCAGAGTGTGGTTTCACAGACACCGCACATCTTGGCAACTTCATCCGTACTCAGCCAGGTCTCATCTTCGGGAGTCTGCTCCATCATGAGTGTCTTGGCTTCCATCGCTTTCTCAATAAGTCGGTCGGCAAAGAGAACAAGGTCGTCACTCGACACCTCGATCTTCATCTTGCCGCCTGCTTCTATCATGCTTAACAAGTCCATAAATCTAAAAAAGTTATCCTGAAACAATCTTGTTCTGTAAAGGCGACAGGGGGAACAGGTACAACTTGTGTACAGCCAAAATCCCCTGCAGCCGTAGTCTCTCATATAATATTCCTGTCAAAAGAACGTGTCATCAATAGTGGCAAATGTCCTGTCAGTCGAGCATCCCGATAAGTTCCCTTTTCATCTCGTCATCAATGGTGCGGTATCTGGCAAATGCCTGGCTTCCGTTGGTGTGCCCCGACATGGAGGAAATAAGACTTGGGTCTTTCACCTGCTTGTAGAGGTTGCCGATGAAGGTCTTGCGCGCTGTGTGGGAGGTTGCCACTTCATAGAGCGGCTTCTGTACATTCTGCCTCGTCACCGGGTCGAGCACGCTGACAATCCTGTTGATGCCCACTGTCCGCAACACCTCACGGATGCCCTTGTTGTAGTCGCTCACATTGTAATGGGGAAACAGTGACTTGGTGGGGACACCCCGGTATCGCTCATAGATGGTCATGGCAGTCTTGCTAAGTGGCACACGTATGGTTCTCGCATCGTGCTTCATCGTCTTGTGGGCGATATACTCCAGAACTCCGTCAATGACACTTCCGTTAGTCAGACGCATCAAGTCGCCGAAGCGGCAACCGATGAAACACTGGAAGACGAACATGTCACGGAACATTGCCAGATGAGGGCTGTCGGTAAAGTCGTGGCTCCATATCCTGTCACGCTCCTCGATGGTGAGGAAGAACGGAGTGCCGAAGATGGCTTTGGGTATCTCGAACACGTCAAAGGGGTTGTTCTTGGTGATGCCTTGGTGTATGCACCACCTTACAACTGTCCTCAGTCGTGTGAATATCGTATGCAGCGTATTGTCCGAACGCTTCGTTCCTGCTGTCCACTTGTCCATGCCCAGATAGAGCTGCGGGTATTGGTGATAGTATTCATTCTCATGGATGAGATAATACTGGAAGGCTTCCAAATCATCCACGGTGAAATTGTTCACATTCATAGTGTAGTCCTTCTTCTTGCGGACGTTGCGCTGAAACCTCTCGAAACGCTCAATCTTGCCCACCAGTCCCCTTACCGAAGTGGCTTGCCGCTTGTCGAAGTCCTTGTGCGAGATATATTCCTCCACCAACTTTGAAAGTCTCGTTTCCTGTACGGTCGTTTGCGTCAGTTTGTACGCATTCGGATGGTGGAAACAGAAGATGGTCTTTTTCAGCCAGTCGCTCGTTGCGCCCTTGAAGTATTCCTGCGACACCGTGCGGCAGAGGTCGTGGACGGCATCGTTCAATATCCTGCGCTCCTCGTCACGAACCATAGTCACGCGGCTTTTGTAGCCCTGCCTGTCCGCATCCCAATAGGCAGGATTGATGGAAAGTTCCGTTGCCGCCTTGATGTCTGTCTTGGTATCGTTGTCACGAACACGGATATAGATGGTTGCCTTCTTCTTGGCTGTGGCGGTCTGCCTTACAAATGCTGTTACGTTCATAGTATGTATATATCTAATGATTATATATAAGTTGGTGAAATCACTCTTCCAACATGCCAATCAACTCACGCTTCATGGTGTCGTCGATGGTGCGGTAACGCTGGAAGGCACGGCTCTGGGGCGAGTGTCCCGTGAGTGAGGAAACCAAAGCCTGGTCTTTCACCTTGGCATAGAGGTTGCCGATGAAAGTCTTGCGTGCCGTGTGGGAGGTTGCCACATCACAGAGCATCCTCTGTTCGGGTTGTCTGGTCAGAGGATTGAGCACAGTGACCATACGGTGTATGCCGGCGAAGTCAAGCACGAACTTGATGTACATGTTGTACTGAGCCTCGCAGATGGCAGGGAACAGACGTGGCGAGACATGGCTGTATCTTGCCAGTATCTCCTTGGCTGTGTCGCTTAGAGGCACACGCACAAGCTCGGTGTTGCCGTTGTTCAGGTTCTTGCCAGGGATATACTCCAGCCATCCGTCAATGATGTTGCTGCGAGTTAGATTGAACAGGTCGCCCATCCTGCACCCTACAAGGCACTGGAAGACAAACATATCCCTTACAAGAGAGGCATGGTAACTGCGTCCGTACTGACACTGATAGACTTGGCTGCGCTCCTCGATAGTCAGATAGTAGGCATCGCCATAGACATGACCGTGGGTCTGCACCTGCCGGAAAGACACATCGTCCGAATAGCCCTTCTTTACACACCAGTTGAGAAATGCCTTCAACCTAAGTCCTCCACTAAAAGAGGAGTTCTTGGAAGAGGGGCGCATGGTGGAGTGGTACAACCCGAACTTGGCGAAGAAGTCGGGATGCTTCACATAGAGGTCGTATTCCTCCGTCACATACTTCATATACTCCTCCAGCTGCTCCGCTCCAAAGGTAGAAACCTCATACCTGAAATAGGTATCACCTTCCATTTCCCTTTTCCACGCCTCCAACCGTTCAAGCCTTCTGAATACGGCACGGATTCCGCTTGCGTTCTTGGTCTTGTACTCAGTCAGATACTGCTCGGCTCTGTCAAAGAAGCCGTTTCCCCATGGAGTGGTGTCCTCTGTCTTGGCATTCTCCTTGCTCTTTCTGTCGGGATGGAGGAAGTCATCAATGATGGCTGTCAGAACAGGGCAGGTCACATTCTTGTCAACATTCGCCTCGACATACGCTATCATATCCTTCAACGTGTTGTTGAACTTCTCACGCACCTCCTTAGGCACTTTCTTCGTGTTCTTGTAACCAGGAATTTTGCTGTCCCAATAGATGGGGTCGATGTGCATGGAGGTTGAAACTTTGACATCTTTATCCCTGCCAAACATCACTCTGATATACACGAGTGAGTTGCTTTTTCTCAATACTGCAATTACCTTCATATTTCTTCAATTTTATCTGTTTTTATTCAGTCTGTGGGTACAAAGTTAGTAATGTTCCGACAATTGTTCCCATAGAAATCAAACTTATTGCAAACCTGTTTAAGAAGTTTAAGATTTAGATTATACTCGTAAATCCTTCATTTGTAGCGTATTTTCTTTAGTTTGATATTCATTTTGTCATACTTGGTTTGAGTATGATTTAGCCAAAATGCGTTTTCCTCTGTCACTGTGGTAAGCGCGGTCGTTCCTGCCGAGTAGTCGCCGGCTGCGTTCTGTGCCATTGCTGCGGTGGTGCCGACAAGCAGCATCAGGGCGAGCGTTTTCATGCGCTGTGAAGAGAAGAATCCCTTCACCTTCTTGTTAATCCTTTCAAACATTCTTTTTACCTTTTAATTTGTTACACTTTGAGTTATCTTATCTCGTATCACCTGTATCTCAAATCTGATAACCGAAGAAAGCGGGGAAGACGATGGTCGCTCCTATGAGGAACAGGCAGGCTCCCACCAGCATCATGATGTTCTTCTTCACTCCTTCTTCGCCCGTATTCATCTTTATATATATCTGCAAGGCGCTGACTATGACCACGATGCCCGCCACTGCATAGCACAGATAAACGATATAGAGCATCATCGTCACGGCATAGTCATGGGCACTCGCAAGTGCGTCCGCTCCCCAGCTGTAGTCCACGTTGCCACACTTAGCACTGGCCAGAGCTGGGGTTAAAGCGGCATATAATGATAGAAATGCACTTCTTGTTTTTGACATCATATCTCATTATTGAGTGATTCCACCTTGACCATGTCACGTCCGTTGTGTCGAAGTCCGCGGGCGATGATGGTGTTGTTCAATTCTTCCGAATACATGGGGTCGGAATAGGTGGTATTCACTTCCTCCATCTTCTTTTCGATTGCGCTTTGTATCTTTTCAAGCACATGAGGCTTGCTTTCTTCCGCAGTGGCGGCTGCCTCCTCTGTAGGCTCTGCCAACTGCTTCTCCTCGTAGGCTGTCTCATACTGGTTGTCGCCTACGCTGAAGCCGCCGTCGCTCTCGCAGACCGCTATCGACTCTTCCTCCTCGGTCATGTCACTGACATCAAACGACTCGCCCTGTGACTTCTCGTCCTTGGGCTTTCCATACAGATCCTGCACGATGATGACCGTATAGTAGATGACATAGATTACGGTCACTACAATGGCGAATATTACAAATGACTTCATATCTTCAAGTTTGATTTTACTATGATTTGGCTTATTGCCAGTGCAAAGGAACTACCTTTTCTTCAATATTAAACCGAAATGTCTTTCTGTAGAGCCAAATCTTAACTCTAATTTTGATTACAATTGCAATCATACTCAAAAATCAAACTCGAAGGGCACAAAAAAAGCCCTTCCGATAAAGAAGAGCTTGTAAAGAGGGTGGATGAGAAAATGTGGATGGCTATATGGTCAGATGCTTCCCATGCGAGAAGCCTTGATGCTCATTCCCATCCATTTTTGTTCACTGATTATTCGTTCTACTTCTTTTTCCACTCTCGGATCATCATCCTCTCTCAACGAAAGGACAAGGGAAAGGCGGTCAACCCATTGGCTTTTGTCGCCCATTTTGCTGACAACAGGGTATTTCCATACCTCTATGATATAGTTGCCGTCATAGATGTTGGGATTCTCCATGATATCAGCCGACTTGACGGCACGGTATTCCTTGCTCGTCATCATCATCATCTGTTCCCGGTCGGGATTGAGCATGGAATAATGTGCCAGGGCATTGATGCCGCATACGGGGTATTCCGCATCCAAGCGTATGTCATCGCAAAAGATGCGGTTCTCCACAGGTGACAGCAAGACGTTCTGAGCCTTGTCCCACAGTTCCTTGCCCTTCAGCTCGAAGTGTACTACCTTGCTGCGCTGTCCGTTCTGAATCTTTTGACACAGTCCTACATCTTCAAGACAGGTGACACCCAACGTGACGCTTTCGTAGGAGTATGGAAGCAAAGGCGCAATGTCTCTTGGCGACATTCCTTCGAGACTGCCGACCTGCAGGTGATAGAGCAGGAGGTATTGCGCCACAGGGGTCAATACCTCGGCAATCTTCCTGTTGCTTGTCTTCTCCAATGCTATGATGCCTGGCAAGTGGGCATATTCCTCGGACATGACAAAGAATACCCCCTTGTCCGCCAGTCTGTGTCGCTCATAGGTGGGGCCGGGCGCAAGGATGAACACCGCAGGCATTCCCAGGGCTTCGGTCAACCGCTTGCCCGTGATGGCGCAAGTCCGTGGAGAGGGATTGCCTTTCTTGGGCTCAACGAACAGCAGGGGCGTGCCTTGGTATGTGCCGTCATAGAAACGGTATGAGAGTTTCTCGCCAACCGTGATGCCTTTCAGGCTTTCCTTGGCACGAGGTTCCACCTCAAAGCGTCTGCCCAATATCCTTATTTCTTTTTTCAATTCCATTCTGCTACATTTTAACAATACATTAAAACGATGCAAAAATAAGGATAATAATTGAGAATCAGTCATGTTTTAGCGAAAAAGTGCATATTTGATATGTAATATCAATGCATTTGAGCCGTTTTTGCACCAAATGATGGTGTTTTCATCTGTTTCTTGCCATTCCACTGCTGTTTGTTTCTTCCTCATCAGATAGCCAATTCTCATAAACCAAACTCTAAGGGCACAAAAAAGCCCTTCCAATAAGGAAGAGCTTATGCTATTGGTTAGGCTGATGCCTATATTCCTATGTTCGTTATGCTAACCGATTCTTCTGCTTTCGTCAGAGCGGAACTTGTACATTCCTGTCTCGTATGAAATCCTGCCTAATACAATCCACTTGTTCAGGCCTTTCTCTATAGCCCATTGGGTATATTTGCGCTGTATCATCGCAGGATTTACCCTTACCCTCGGGGCGTTCTTCCATTCTTCGTTTGGAATGAGGGCATTGGCAGCAAAGGCATTGGCTTCTTTTTCCTCTGCACTCTCGTAGTCATAATCCGGGATGCTGAGCTTACAGTCGCTTCGGCTGCCATCAAGATAATGCAGATAGATATGTCCGACCTCGTGCATCAGTGCGAAAGCGAAATTGTCTATGCGGTCGTATCTCCTCGTCAATATGATATGCGGTGTACCGTCTTCTATGAAGGAATATCCATCAACGGAAGCCTTGTCCACCTTTTCTTCGATACAGAAGGCTATTCCCTCAGCAGCCAATAGCTCTTTTACAGTATGCACCGTGGAGCGATTGTCATGCAAGGCTCTTGCCAATGCACCTGTCACTTCATTTCTTCTTTCCGGACTGAATGGTTGCTCAACCTTTTGTTCTTTGGCTTTCAATTCAGCCAAGAGTTTCCATGTCATCAGCATACGAGGGTCTTGACCAGTCTTTGCCGACTTCCTGAACATGCCGGATGTCTCCAGTCTCAACTCGGCAGGCTGGGGCAGACAAAGGGTCTCGGCGATATACTGCATCTGTTGGACCGCTGTAGTCAGTTCTTTTCCGATGCGCTTGAACAAGGTCTTGACATCAAAGATTTCGTTATACAGACTGAGGGCATTTTGCGCTTCAAACTCTTCAACGCCTCTCTGCTCTATCACCTTTATGTCATATTCATATTGGGTTTGCATGTTTACCAACGATACGGCTGAGATGCCGAGAACGCCTTCTATCTTGTCTGCTATGGGCTTTGTAATAGGCCTCTTGCCTTTTATCAGCTCATTCAGATGTGACTTTTGCATACCAATCATGACTGCAAAGTCCTTTTGGGAGATTTCTCTGTCTTCCAATTCATACCTCAGAATGGTACCCGGATGGGTTGCCGTCCAAGGGGTCTTGCTTTCATTTCTTGTTGCCATAGTGGTCATCATTTAATTCTATTAACGTTATTTCCAATCCTGTCTCTGTTTCTCGGAACAGCAGCCGCTCAACTCTATTGTTGAATATCCTGACAGAGCTTAAGGATATATGTCTCAGTTGCTCGTAGTGAAGAAAACTGTAATCCCTCAATTTGGAGACATGCTCCACTGATTTCATCAGGTTGTATATATCAGTCAGCTTCTTCACAAATTTCTTGTCACGAGCGATTCTTTTATATTTTCCTGTATTCACTCCATACAATATGAGTTCACGCAGGTCATCGTCCAATATTTCAACTTTAATCATGCATTCTGCATCTATTTTTGGTGCAAAGTTAATAAATAATTCCCATTAAACGGGAACTTTCTTGATATTTCTCTTCAAATGCGCATATATTTTTGATAAATTAACGCATTAAAATGGTTTTCATGACTTATTTGAGTCATAATCCAACTTTTTTTCTTCATTGATTATTCGTTTCTTCCTCATCAAGTAGTCGTTGACATCCTTGTAGTCGGCATATCTGAAGGACTCGTCCGTCACCCGGTACTCGAACATATTGGTGATGCTCTCAGCTGTCTTGCGTCCTGCCTGGTCGTTGTCGAGGAAGCAGTGGATGTGGGTGTAACGGTCAAGGTATTGCAACGCTCGTTTGAGGTTGGCCACTGAGTTCAGTATCATATAGTCACATGGGTTTTCAATGATAAACCATCTATCTTGCTGTTTGACGAGGGTCATATACGCAAGGAAATCCATGAATCCCTCAAAGACCAGACACCCATTCTGCCACTCTTTGAAAATATGGGCAAGCAGGGTGATGTTTTTATGCCCGATGCAGCCCTTGAAATAAGGATTGCGCACCTCGTATCCTTCACTCAGGTTGCCAAAGGCGATACCATAATAATGTTTCTGTTCGACCTTGTAGTGAATTTCCCTGCAATACATCTTACCGATGGTGATATCAATCTTTCGGCTACTGAAATATGACAGCAATGAATGATTTTGCAGCGGAAGCAGCTGTACGTCATTCATCTTGGTTGTGGTGAATTCCTTTGCTGCGATGGCGGTCTCTATCGCCTTATCCACTGTGGCAATATCCTTGGACGCAAGGAATGCGAGGGCATCGGAAACGGAGTGTTTGTTATACATGCGCTTTACCAGCTCCACGAGGTCACCTCCTTCCTGTATGGCATAGTCGTACCACAGGTTCTCCTTCTTGCTAACCTTGAACGAGGCTGTCTTCTCGTTCCTGAAGGGTGACAGATACCAGTAGGCATTACCCTTCTTCTTTTTCAGCGTTACATTCTCCTTGTCCAGGAAGTCTATAATGCTCAGTTTCTTCGATTGTTCAATATTCATTGTATTTCATTTGTTCGGTTTCACTTTGTCCATGGAAACAGTTTACTTTACCCTTTCTTCTATATAGGCACACCCGTAAACTAAACCTTTTGCTAAACTACTTTTCCGCTTTGCAATTCAACCTCCGGTTTCGGTTTACTTTGGCCTTATTTCTTATATATAGGCACGGACGTAAACTAAACTGCTTTCTGAACTGTTTTTATTCCTCTTCATGGAAAAGGTCAATCTCCGCAGGAGTATATCCGAAATAGTAGTAATTATCCCGCTTCACGATGAGTTTTTTCTCGTTCATCAGGTATTTCAGCATTTTGATGATGACGCTTCTGCCACGCTTAAAGCCGATGTCTGCATAGGCTTGCGTTAATTCCTCCACCATGCGATCGAATCCTTTGATAGGTTTCTCCTTGAATGCAGCCGTCAGCGCCTCGTTATGCTGTTCAGATGTCAAGTCTTGGTAAGTAAACCTTGACGGTTGCTTGTCAACGTTTTCCTTCTCAGGCGTGTGCTCGACAATCTCTGGCAACCCTTCCTCATTGACGGTAAAGGCAAAGGGCTTGAACTCCTTCTCACGGATGTGCATAGCCTTCACCTCACTGATATCGGGATTAGTGGTGCTCTTGGTGATGACAAGCACCGTCTCTGCCTTGTTGTTCATCTCTGTACCGATATGCCCGCGCACGTTGTTGTCACCCTTGTTCTGATGCAATACGCAATGGATATGCAGGTCATACTTTGATGACCATTCCATCATCTTGTTGATGACCTCGACCGATTCTCCCGCATTGTTGATGTCAAGAAGCAAATCCCTTATTCCGTCGATGATGACCAGGCCATAGCTTTGGTCTTGGGCAAGGGCATAGTCTATGACCTCTATCCTGACGGAGGGCGTGTACTCCCTCAGACAGATAAAGTCAAGGTTCTCATTGTCGATGCTTGTAGGCAGGCCGGCGAGTTTTAGGATGCGCTCCAGCACGTTGTGACAGTGATAACGGCTCTGCTCGGTATCTACATACAGTATCTTGCGCTTTCCCTCTGGCAGACTGGCGCGATAGTTCAGTACCTTGCCGTTGGCGAGTGATGCAGCCACCAAGGCAGACACGTTGAAGGTCTTTTTCGCCTTTGCCTTGCCAGTGGATGCACTGAAGTTGCCCAATGTGGCTATGCTGGAATTATCCACCCATATAATCTGAGGAGGCGTTTTATAAGTATCTGTTGCCTTTATCAACGATTCGCTCAATATACGATTGAGACGCTGCACTCCTTCCTCTTTTGAGTTAGGCTGTGCATGTTTATTATTTTCTTCCATTTTCATTCTTTCGGATTATCCATTTCTATTTTCGTTACCATTCCAATGACCTCTTGTTTGTTTTGGAGCAGCCACTTGTCGATTTCTTCTCTATTAAAATACAGCATTTTTCCCCTTGGCTTATAGTGGGGGACTTCTTTTGCTGCTGTAAGTTTGTATAGCAGGCTTTCAGAAACACCAATATACTTACATGCTTCGTCAAACCCCAACACGGTTTTGGTCTGCTTGACCATCTTCTCCAATTCCTCAATTCGCTCTATTAGTTTGTCAACAGGTCCCAAAGCCTCCAAACTATCTTCTATGGCGACTATTCGCTCATAGAGTCTATAGTACTTTTCGTTCATAAGACACATACCTTAATTTATATAATAGTTTACGGATAGGAGATGGTTATAATAGCCGTCTATTCTTTCTTTGTACAGATGAAACGTATTCCTCTGCTTCTCTTTGAATCTCATTCTTCGATTTGCCTTTTACTCCTTGAAGCCATTCGTCTATCTCAGATTTGAGAAACATAATACGTTTGCCTCTCTTGTGAAACGGAATTTCCCGACTGCTTGTCCAGCAATATATGGTATGCTCTACTGGGTGTGTTGGGAGATAAGCACATAATTCAGCAACTGTAAACCATGTTTCTTCTTTCTCTGATTGAACAAGTTCATATATACCATCAATCTTGTCTTCTAATGATGACAGCTTTTTCAGTACCCCCGTTATAGCATTGGGAATATCCTCAAATCTTATACTTTTTTCTTCCATGCTGTTTGTTTTTTATGATTTTTTTGATGCAAAGTTATGTGGAGACTGTCACTAAATAGAAAAAGTAACGTGATAGTAAGGCAGTATCAACCAAACTATCACGTTTTTACTTTCATATAGCCGGATTATGACGGTTTATTCCGCTCTCAACATCTGTTCGACTGATCTGCAGATGGCATATTGACTTGCTGTCATAGTGCTGTTCCTTCTTACCCTTGAAAGAGAAGAGGAAAGACAGCTTGATGTAATGTACTTCTCTGTTCCATCCTTTTGAATCCTGTTCAAGAAGCGACCTCCTCCCATGACATATTGCCAATTATTGTTTATCATGTGATATTGAGCCATGGCATCAAACAGTATGGCGACATTGCGTACGTTTTTGACGCGGACAGATACACCTACGTTGCATTTAAGGAGACTACATAACACGCTACGCACGTCACTCTCGTCTGCAAGATCGAAGATATCGTGACTCTGCACAAGCTCTACCAGCAAATCCATCTGACTGTCTGACAATTGGCATCCTAACGTGAGGGTGGAAGACTTCTTGTCTGGAACAACCCACATACCAGCACCCGCATGGCGCAGATATAGTTCGATGATTTCTTGCTGGGTGAAATCATCCTTTTCCTTGATTATCGCCACACATTTCTTGTCCCTAAATAATGTGCCAATAATGCCAAGCATCATCTGTCGCGAGTTCTTACAACGAGCAAAATCACAGTCTACATAATTGTGACCACGCTCAAATAGTTCCATGAAGCACTCTGTCTTCAAATGATTCTTTTCGGCTTGAAGATACCAGCTTCTTGCGATTACAAACAACTCATACAGTTCCCTGTAGAAGTCATCAACACACTCCACATGTCTGTGGACACGCTTGCTCTCTTCAAAAAGAGAGAAGCCAATAAAGGCTGTCCATTTTCATTTTTACTACTTGTTTATTGCTATAAATGTTTGGTTTCCACAAAAGGTTAAAGTGCCAAAACAATAGCGTCATTGTATCGAATGACGAAAATGAAAGGCACTAAAAACCACCTGTACAATAAAGAACTTATTGATACAAGTGGTCTTCTATACTAAGTGTTTACAAATGATAATCACTATTCATCTATGTCCAACTTAAATGCTTCAGTAGCTTCGTCTTTCTTCTTATCTATTACTTTTGCGTAGATTTGCGTAGTCTTTACATTGGTATGTCCCAACATTTTGCTTACGGTATATATGTCCGTGCCATTAGCCAGTTGTAACGTTGCATAGGTGTGGCGGAAGCAATGAAAGGTGATGTGCTTGGTAATCCCTGATGCTTTTACCCATCGCTCCAAAGGCTTCGAAATCCATGAGGGATCTGGAAGCCCAGCAAACACCAACAGTTCTCCGTCTTTCTTGCGCTCTCCACAAAGCTTGTATGCCTGTGCCGATATAGGCATGTACTCAACGCCCTTGGTCTTCTGCTGAGTGAAATTAAGACGGTACCCACCATTGTATTCTTCCACCTCAGACCATTTAAGCTTTTGTATATCGCTATGTCGCATTCCCGTCAGTGCAGAGAACAAGGCTGCCCGTTTTAGTATATCATCACACGGAGTCTTTGCCAAAATATTAAGTTCTTCCAGTGACAGATACTCTCTCCGAGCACTCTGAAACATGATATTCTTAGCCTTGGCGGCAATATCACAATTCAGATAGCCATCCACAAAGGCTTGTTTGAGTGCTGCCTTGAAAATGGAGAAGTACGTCGATGCCGTATTCCTTGAAATAGTCCCTTTCTTAGAACCACCCTGTGGAGCCTTTATCAAGAAGGAGCGGAATGCCTCGATATACTTCATGTCAATCTGCGAGAACTGTATGTAGTCGCTCTTGGCAAACATCGACAACAGTGTGTGCAGTCTGCGCCAGTTGATAACTATCGATTCTGACGCTGTTTCCTCTCTTTCTTTGATTAGCTTCTCAATATACTCCAAGACATTGCATTTTGAGCGTTCGCTTTGTTCCGCCATTTCCAATTGCTGGTCAGTAAAGAGAGCCATGTTGTCGTACTCTTTTTGACGCAGGACTCGAACGCCATCCGCATAAAGGCAAGTTTCCATATCCTGCTTGGATTTACACTGAATAACACCGTTGTCATCTCGCTTGGGCTTATACTTTATTCTACCAGCAACAGCTCGCTCGCTACGTCTTTTATCCCATATCGGAGTAGTAATAGACCTCCTGAGATATTCACGCACTCGTTTGGGTTTGTCACTTCCCGTCTCATAAACAGGATAAGCTTCAAGATAGATGAACCACTCATCTCTCCACTCACTTTTCTTTAATTTGACGGAGACTTTTGTATAATCTAATCTTTTCATAATGGTTTTATATCTTTATAAAGTTTGTCTATTGATTCCTTATGAGCATACACGTAATTACCGATTTGCCGGGTCGGTATTGAGTATTTGCGTATATGTGCGTACACGGTGCTATCATCCAGATGAAATTTCTTGGATATCTCACCTATTGTATAACAATCCTCTGGTTCCATGCGGTACATGATGACAGGTTTCCTTGGGTTGGTGTCAAGCGGAGATTGGCGAAGTGGGTATAACTTCATCAATTCCGTTTTGCTGACCTTGATTTTGGCTCCTTTACGCTTAATAGATGAGATTCGGTTCAGTTTTATTAGCCGATAAATGGAATCTCGGCTTATACCAAACAAAGCATACGCTTCTGTTATTGTGATATAATCCCTATAATTGGGAATACTCTTGGCTATGCTGTCTAATTCCAACTGACGCTGTTCCTCATCATGCTTGCGTTTCCAAGCTACTTTGGAACATTTTGGCGAGCAATACCAAGACTCCAAAGTCCGTGCGAAGAATTCTTCTCCGCATATAGGACACTTCCGCACTATCTTATACTTTGATCCAGGCATACTAATATCTCTATGTTATTGTTACTAATTATCTTGAGCCCCATAGTTTCGCACATTATCTACTATAGTTTCGAGATACAAATGAGGTACAGATGTTTATAATAATAACGCAAAGATAGCAATATTATTGTGTACGGCCAAAAACAAGAAAAGCGTGTAACTCATTGAGCTACACGCTTTCCATTTGATATTGTATTCTTATTTCTCTATGTGCTTATTTCACCTCCTCGAAGTCAGCATCCTGGATGTTGTCATCCTTCTGGGTGTTCTGCTGTGACTGTTGCTGGTCATTGTAGAATGGACCCTGCTCCTGTCCTGCACCTGCTCCAGCGCCAGCTCCTGGCTGTGCACCGGCATTCTGATACATTTGCTGTGAAGCGGTCTGCCATGCTGCATTCAGTGCATTGATAGCATTGTCGATGGCGGCAACGTCGCCTGCCTTGTGGGCATCCTTCAATTGCTGCAGTGCCTGCTCGATAGCGGGTTTCTGGTCTGCGGGGAGTTTGTCACCCAATTCCTTCAACTGATTCTCTGTTTGGAAAATCATAGAGTCGGCCTGATTCATCTTGTCGATGCGCTCGCGCTCCTTCTTATCGTTTTCGGCATTCTGCTCAGCTTCAGCCTTCATGCGGTTGATTTCGTCTTCGCTCAAACCTGAAGAGGCTTCGATGCGGATGCTCTGCTCCTTGCCGGTGGCTTTATCCTTGGCTGATACCTTGAGGATACCGTTGGCATCGATGTCGAAGGTAACTTCAATCTGAGGAACACCACGACGGGCAGGAGTGATACCTGTCAGGTTGAACTGGCCAATGCTCTTGTTTTGGTTGGCCATAGGACGCTCACCTTGCAGAACGTGGATGGTAACCTCGGTCTGATTATCTGCTGCGGTAGAGAATACTTCGCTCTTCTTGCAGGGGATGGTAGTGTTGGCGTCAATCAGTTTGGTCATCACACCGCCCATGGTCTCAATACCGAGGGTCAGTGGAGTGACGTCAAGCAGAACGATATCGCCTACACCTTCTTCTTTGTTGAGGATGGCGCCCTGGATGGCAGCACCTACGGCAACTACTTCATCTGGGTTAACTCCCTTAGAAGGTTCTTTACCGAAATAGTTCTTGACGAGCTCCTGTACAGCAGGGATACGGCTTGAACCACCAACGAGGATTACTTCATCGATGTCTGAGTTAGAGAGCTTTGCGTCTGCCATTGCTTTCTGACAAGGTACGAGGCATGCCTGAATGAGGTTATGTGCCAACTGCTCGAACTGTGAGCGGGTCAGAGTTTTAACCAAGTGCTTAGGCATACCGTCAACAGCGGTGATGTATGGCAGGTTGATTTCGGTAGATGTAGAGCTTGACAGTTCAATCTTTGCCTTTTCTGCAGCTTCCTTCAGACGCTGCATGGCCATAGGATCTTTGCGCAAATCAACGCTTTCTTCGTTCTTGAAGCCGTCTGCCAGCCAATTGATGATGACCTGGTCGAAGTCGTCACCACCGAGGTGTGTATCACCATTAGTAGAGAGCACTTCGAATACGCCACCACCAAATTCGAGGATAGAGATATCGAATGTACCACCACCAAGGTCGAATACTGCAATCTTCATATCCTTGTTGGCCTTATCTACACCATATGCCAAAGCGGCAGCAGTAGGCTCATTGACGATACGACGCACATTGAGACCTGCAATCTGTCCGGCTTCTTTAGTGGCCTGACGCTGTGAGTCAGAGAAGTATGCTGGTACGGTGATAACTGCATCGGTTACCTCTTGTCCGAGGTAGTCTTCTGCGGTTTTCTTCATCTTCTGCAACACCATGGCAGAGATTTCCTGCGGAGTGTATTTGCGTCCTTCAATGTCAACGCGTGGATATCCGTTTTCGTTGACTACTGTGTAAGGCATGCTTTCAGCTTCTTTACGGCTCTGCTCGTATGTTTCACCCATGAAACGTTTGATAGAATAAACGGTGTTCTTGGGGTTTGTGATAGCTTGACGCTTGGCAGGATCACCTACTTTGCGGTCGCCGTCTTTTACGAAACCAATAACAGAAGGTGTTGTACGCTTACCTTCGCTGTTGGCAATTACAACTGGTTCGCTGCCTTCGAAAACGGCAACACAACTGTTAGTTGTTCCTAAGTCGATTCCAATAATTTTTCCCATAATGTATTTCTTTTTAATTTTTAATATTCGTAATGTTAACGATAACTTAATAGCAAAGCGTGTGCCAAATGGTGTTTGACAGCTGTTAAAAGTGGGTGTTGTATGACATTTTGGCATGTATTAGTGTCATGATGTACTATCGCTTTTATATTAATTATGGTATTCGGTCATGTTTGTTGCTTTAAAATTTGGTTTTTCCCTTACTAAATCGTAACTTTGCAAGCGTTAACTATAAACAACTATTATGAAAAAGCTGATAACAATGGGTATTCTTGCGCTAATGACCACAACGGTTATGGCACAGGGAAGTGATTCCTATATCGTGAAGACGAAAGGAGTGAAAAAGGTGGAGACACCAAAAACTGATGCCAAACAGGTGGCAGGTTCTACAACACAAGAGGCAGACAAGCCTCAGGATTTCGTAGGTCGTAACTTTCCTCGATATGGTTTGTGCGACTGGCAAGATGGCATGCGTTTCATGGTTTTGCCTGAAAAATATGACATGTTGGTGAATACCTTCCGTGACGAAAGTAATAATAAGGAGGTGAGCAACGGTTATTTCCGTCGCAAGGTGATGGTGTATCGTGGCCATGCTGTTGGCAGTAATGGTCGTGCACGGCTCAACTTTACTTGCCAAGATGACAACAAACAGTATTATTTTGAGTTGCCCAACGGCAATTATGAAGACTATTGCTATAATAAGATAGGTGTGCCAACGTTAGCCTATCTGGGTGATGTAGATATTGCCCGTTCATTGCTTGTTGGCAAGACATTGGTAACTACTACTACTGATTATTATATTGATACCGATTATGAAAGCGATGCTGCTGATTTGGTGAAGGTAGAGAAGGGACAGAAAGTGAAGGTTGTTGCCGTTGGTGTTGGAACTCGCTCGTTCCCTGTAAAGATTATCGTTGAGGGTAAGGATGGCAGTGAATTCTTCCAGAATGTGGCCATGAGCAAAACCAATTGTGGTATGCGCGATGATGAGTTTATTGTTGACAATGCCAAACATCTGTTCGACGGTTCGTTTACTTTTGAGGAAGAAGACGAGCGCCAGCAGTCAGCTTCTTTGGGTGATTATGCCCAATATATGAACAAAACAGTTCATTTGAAGTATCCTACTACCATGAAGGTTATCCGCAATGGTGCGGGTAGTCGTGTGGTGACAATGGCCAAGGAAACCACTTTCCGCATTGACGGTATGCGTCCTGTGCGTAATAGCCGGTATGTCACTTTGACACTTTCCGAAACTGTTACAGGTCGCCTTTATACGAAGAATGTGACTTTTAAGAATGAAAATGTGACAGGTGATATAGATGGTCAGAAGGAAGATTATTTCGGGTATCTTTTCTCGGAAGGGTCTGGTAAAACTCCTGTTAAGACTCATACCCGTCGTCGCAGATAATCTCGGATTGTATATATGGTCCAGAGACGGGACTATGATAAAAGGCGCATCGGATATTTCCGATGCGCCTTTTCATCTATGTGATCTGTGTATTACTCTTCGTTTTTGATGGTTTCAACAACCTTAGCTTCAAGTTCTTCGCAGAGTTCAGGGTTGTCTTTCATCAGTTGTTTGACAGCATCACGTCCTTGTCCGAGCTTTTGTCCGTCGTAGCTGAACCATGATCCGCTCTTCTGTATGATGTTGTATTGTACGCCGAGATCGAGTATTTCGCCTACTTTCGATATTCCTTCGCCAAAGGTTATTTCAAACTCAGCTTTACGGAATGGGGGAGCTACTTTATTTTTCACTACCTTTACGCGCACTTGGTTTCCGATGACTTGGTCACCCTCTTTGATGGGGCTGACGCGGCGGATATCGAGTCTTACAGAAGCGTAGAACTTTAGTGCATTACCACCAGTAGTTGTTTCGGGGTTACCAAACATGACTCCGATTTTTTCTCGCAACTGGTTGATGAAGATACATGTGGTGTTTGTTTTAGCGATGGTGGCTGTGAGTTTGCGTAGTGCCTGACTCATCAGACGCGCATGCAGTCCTACAGCCGAGTCACCCATGTCTCCTTCAATTTCCTTTTTCGGAGTGAGTGCAGCTACTGAATCGACCACCAATATATCAATAGCAGATGATCGTATGAGCTGGTCGGCAATCTCAAGTGCTTGCTCTCCGTTGTCGGGTTGTGATATCCAGAGGTTGTCGATATCTACTCCCAGTTTCTGCGCATAGAATCTGTCGAAGGCATGTTCTGCATCGATGAATGCAGCGATGCCGCCTGCCTTTTGTGCTTCAGCAATGGCGTGTATGGCCAGTGTGGTTTTACCAGAAGATTCCGGACCATAGATTTCAATGATTCTACCGCGTGGATATCCTCCCACTCCGAGTGCGAGGTCGAGGTTGAGGCTTCCTGTTGGTATGACATCTACATTCTCTATTTGTTCGTCACCCATTCGCATGATGGAGCCTTTTCCGTATTCTTTTTCTATTTTCGACATGGCCGCTTGCAGGGCCTTCATCTTTTCGCTTTGCGCGTTGATGGTCTCGTTTTCGTTTTCTTTTTTTGCCATGGTAGGTTTCTGTATCTAAATGTATATATTATAAAATTATAAAATAGGTGTAGTGTTTGTGGATTAGAGTTCTAAGTCTCCGTCAAACACTTCATGCCAAGGCAGTCCTTGTGTGTTGAGTTGTTCCATGAAAGGATCTGGATCAAACTCTTCCACGTTCCAAACGCCTGGTTTCTTCCATATTCCTTTGAGGAACATCATGGCGCCAATCATGGCAGGCACACCAGTGGTGTAGCTTACGCCCTGCATGCCAGTCTCTTCGTAGGCTGCCTGGTGTGAGCAGTTGTTATATACGTAGTATGTGCGCTGTTTGCCGTCTTTAGTTCCTTTGATGCGGCATCCGATGGAAGTCTCTCCTTCATAGTTTTCTCCGAGATCTTGTGGATTGGGCAAAACGGCTTTGAGGAATTGCAGAGGAACGATTTTTACCTTTGCCGTACCTGTTCCGTCAGCCAGTGGAGCTTCATATTCTATTTCATCGATTCTGCTCATGCCAATGTTCTGAATCACATCGAGATAGTTGAGATATTGCTGTCCGAAGGTCATCCAGAAGCGTGCCAACTTGATTGATGGGTAGTTTTTGACGAGTGACTCCAGTTCTTCGTGGTGCATGAGATAGCTCTCACGTGGTCCTATGTTGGGGTAGGTGAGTGCTTTGTGTACTGACAGAGGATCAGTTTCTTTCCATTCTCCGTTTTCGTAGTAGAGTCCCTTTTGGGTTATTTCGCGGATATTGATTTCTGGATTGAAGTTGGTTGCGAAAGCTTTGTGGTGGTTTCCTGCGTTGCAATCGACGATGTCGAGTTGTGTCATCTCGTCGAAATGATGCTTAGCTGCATAAGCGGTGTAGATGCCGCTGACACCTGGGTCGAATCCGCAACCGAGTATAGCGCATAGTCCAGCTTGTTCGAATCGTTCTTTATAGGCCCATTGCCATGAGTATTCGAAGTGAGCTTCATCCTTTGGCTCGTAGTTGGCTGTGTCCAGATAGTTGCATCCGCAAGCCAGACATGCTTCCATGATGGTGAGGTCTTGGTATGGCAGTGCGAGGTTGATGACCAGTTCGGGCTGGTAGTCGTTGAATAGCGCTTTGAGTTGTTCCACATCGTCTGCATCTACTTGTGCGGTTTTGATGGGCATGGTGTATCCTTTTTTGTGGATGGCTTCTACTATCTGGTCGCATTTCTCCTTTCGTCTTGATGCGATCATGAAGTCGGTGAACACGTCGGTATTCTGTGCGATTTTAAATGCGGCTACGGTGGCCACACCACCTGCACCAATCATCAGTACTTTTCCCATTTTCTTATTTTTATTATTGTTTTTATAATTTTCTAGTTATGTTATCGTTTCAGGGTTTTATTTCGTCTCCCCTAATGCCGAGTGCTGCCATGAGCGAGTATCCGAGTATTTCCTGTCGGAAGTTTCCTCCGGCTATGGGTTGCATGCTAAACACGGTAATGTGCTTTTCGGGGTCGGCATGTCGGAGTCCCTGTTTCACCTGTTCGATGTTTTTTTCAGCATCAGGGATAATCATCATTCGTTTCACGTCGGCGCTATTTGCGATGATTTGCATGGCATCGGTGAAGAGTTCTTCTGCCGAAACGAGTTCTTCTACGGTTACGCAACTGATTTGAAATTCGCCGAGCGAATCGCTGAAGGCTTTTCCATCAAGTTCTCTGTCGAATGTTGAAGGCATGAAGTTATCCATGCCTTTTTTGTTTTTGCCGTGTATCAGTATGACCTGAGTCTCGTGTTTTCCCTCGCGCATACCGCCGTCGAGTGCGATGCAGTCAATCCATTTTGCCATGTCGGCTTTGGGTATTTGGCGCCCAATCATGCGTTCAAAGTTGACGATAAGGTCGAATGTCACCCTGTCGATATAGTCTGCATCAACCAGGATGACGTTTTCTTTCCATGTTGTATTGTCGATGGAGGGTTGTATCATAATTTGCAAAGTTACATTAAAAGTGACGAATAGCAAAACATTCTCGTCGATTTATTTTCATACGGTTATCTCTCCCGATCCCAAGCAGCGGTGGTGCTGTTCGTCGTAGATAACGCAGAATTGTCCTGGTGCCACTCCGTGGATGGGTTGTGTGGAGTGTACGGTGAATTGTCCTTCGCCTTCATGCTCGATAGTGGCGGGATGGTATTCTGGTGTATGACGTATCTTGAAGGTAATATGGGTCTGCTGTGGATCGAGTGGGAGTGTGAGATGATGGAAATCATGCACTCTGAAATCCTGCTTGTATGCAGTCTTGGGATCGTATCCGTGGCTGACATAGAGTATGTTTTCTGCTACGTCTTTCTTAACCACAAACCATGGTCCGCCTCCGAAACCCAGTCCGTGGCGCTGTCCGATGGTGTGAAACCATAGTCCTTGGTGCTGTCCGATGCGCTTTCCTGTTTCCAGTTCGACCACTTCGCCTGGCTTTTCTCCGAGGTATCTGCGTATGTAGTCGTTGTAGTTGATCTTACCTAAGAAGCAGATGCCTTGTGAGTCTTTGCGCTTTGCGTTTACCAGATGTTCTCTTTCTGCAATTTCGCGCACCTCTTCCTTCATCATGTGTCCAATGGGGAAGAGTGCCTTTTTCAATTGCCAGTCATATATCTGTGCAAGAAAATCTGTTTGGTCTTTTACCGGATCAGGACTTGTGGTGAGCCATTTTCTTCCTTCGCTGTCTATTTCTGTCTGTGCATAGTGACCTGTTGCGATAAGGTCATAGTCCTTGCCACGCTTGTCGTGGAAGGCTCCAAACTTGATGAGTCTGTTGCACATCACGTCGGGGTTGGGTGTCAGTCCTGCCTTTACTTTATCCATGGTGTAGGTGGTCACTTGTTCCCAGTATTCTTTGTGACAGTCTATTACTTCGAGTTTACAACCGTATTTATGGCTTACGGCTGTGGCCATTTCTAAGTCTTCTTCCGACGAACAATCCCATTCTTCTTCCTCTTCAGGACCGATTTTGATGTAGAAGCAATCGGGGCGCAATCCTTGCTGAGCCAGTTGGTGGAGCACTACCGAACTATCTACTCCTCCTGAGAGCAGCACGGCAATGCGTTTTCCTTGTAGTTCTTTTATATTCATGTGTGCAAAGTTACATATTAAAGATGAGTTATCCATCGTTTCTTCCATCTTTTTTTCATCTTTTTCTTCTTTGGTATTTCTGCATGATATTGATCATATCCACTTGCCCGATTGATGGATTGGGGTTGTATGTAGGTGACAGGGCAGCTTGCCGGCCTTTGCCTCGATGGATAGGTAGATGGGGGATTGACTGGTCGTTTTGGATGTATTTGGCCTGCATGGGAATATGACGGGCTACAAAAAAAGTCACCGATCAGCAGATTCGTGTCTGCGACCGGTGACAACAGTGTAAGTTTTTCAGTATTAGTGATGAGTTTTATTTCTTCTTGGTATAGAACATCAGACCAACCTGGTTTTTCGACAGTTTGTTGGTGTTGCTATCGTCTTCAAATACACCAGCCACAACCATCTGCATGTACATCAGGTTCTTTCTTGAATCCCAAAGACCATACGAACTATAGTTGTTGATGTAGAATGCTACTCTAACCTTGTGAGGCTTGTCGCCGTAGGTAAGATGGTATTCCATGGTAGAGGGGTTCAACAGAAACTGAATCTGAGTAGAAGGCATGAAGCCATATACACACTTCAGATCCACAGGCTGTGCATTCACCATAGCTGTCTTCAGATCGCCATCGGGCAGATTAACGGTGAAAGCCTTGGGAGGAATGTTCTTTATTACGAAAGCAGAGTCGCTGTACATGTCGATTTTTACATCAAGAGTATCGGTCTTGTAGTTTGAAGTGCCTTCGCCCGAAAGTGCATAAACCATCATTCCGTCGTGTACACCCTTGATAACATCGTAGCGCTGAGCAATCTCAGCAGGTGTCAGACGTGCGGGTTCATCGTCGCTGTTGCAAGCCACAAAGGTAAAGGCGGCCATGCAACCCATCAGCATAGTGATAATTTTCTTTGTTGTCATGTCTTTTCTGTTATTTGTTTTGTTAATAAATTCTTTGGCGATAGAACACCATCGTGGTGCCTCTTTCCGTCAACATAAAGACTGCCGTTGCGGAAAACTTGCATGGAAAACCTATAAGTTAACGTCTTTTAACAAAAATAACCATTGCAGTTATGCAAGTTTTTCCCACTTTTGCACTTTATAACGATAGAAACGAAAACATCGTGAAGCACTATACTGATACAGACGAACAGCAGTTGGCCGAACAACTTCGCTGTGGCAATGCCGCAGCGATGAGGGTTTTCTACGACCGTTATGGTGGACTGCTAACTGCCGTATGCGCGCGCTATATTACTGATAGCGAAAGTCTGAAAGATGTGATGCAAGACAGTATGGTGCAGCTCTTGACCCATGTTTCCGATTTTAAGTATCGTGGCGAAGGGTCGCTCCGAGCATGGGCCACCAAGATAGTGGTAACTCAAGCGTTACGCTATCTGCGCGAAGAAAAACGACGCGAATGGCAGACAATAGACTGGGACGTGGCTGATGTGCCGGAAGAAGACGATCCGCCTGTCAACGACATTCCCCCCGATGTCATACAACAGATGGTCAGAAGGTTGCCAACGGGATACCGAACGGTATTCAACCTCTACGTCTTCGAACACAAAAGCCATCAGGAAATAGCCCAACTGCTGGGCATCAAGAAAGACTCTTCGGCATCGCAACTCAGCAGAGCGAAAAATCTGCTGGCACAAATGATAAGACAATATACAAACACCCAACAATAGATTCTATGAAAGAACAGTGGAGAAAAGAATTGCAAGACAAGATGGCTGACTATCAGCAGCCAGCTCCCCTCCTGTCATGGGATGAGTTGGAGCAAGTCGTGGCAGCACAGCAGCGCCCAGCCAAGAAAGTTGTATTCTACCGTCAACGATGGATAGCTGTGGCGGCAGTAGGCATCCTGTGTGTTGGCGTGGCAGTCAGTTTGTTGTGGAATCCAGCGCACCTCAACCCGCAGCAGTCCAGTATTCAGACTTCTGTCGGTACAGAAAAACAAGGCGTTCAGCTGTCAGCAAAAACAGAAAAGCAGCTTCTGTCAGACAGTCAACCCTTGTTGGCTTCTCTGTCCGAACAACATTCGCAGAAAGCCGAACGGTTGCCGAAGGAATCCCGACGGATATTAACAACCGACGAACGTGTGGATGTGGAAAACACAGAACAATCCTCGTTGGCTGTGGCAGCGACAGACGAAACAACAGCCAAAGCTGTAACTGAAACAACTGAAACGATTGCTGCAACAGCCTCGAACCCTACCGACGAGCAGACTCAACCGGTCACATCGAAAACCAACCGCCTCACGCTTGCCAATGTATCGGGACGTGAGCGGAAGGCATCTGAATATCTCTCACATACCCATGGCAACGATGCTTATGGTGACAGCCAACGTCTCACGGCGCAGGCATTCTTCTCCAACGGATTCTCTAATGATGGCAACAAAGGGGGAGAACTTGTCGTGTACGACGCAACGCCACCTGCTGATACTCAGGTTTTTGGGGCGAAAGGTCCAGATATATTACGACCTATCGAACTGGCTTCGGCTACACCAAAGGAACACTATAAACACCATTTCCCATTGCGCTTTGGAGTATCTATGCGTTATTATATCAACAATCGGTGGAGTGTCGAGGCAGGACTCTCATACACTCGCCTTACGGCAGATTTCACCAGAGAGAGCGTGCATTATGTTCAACAGATGGAACAGAAACTGCACTATGTGGGAATCCCGATTCATGTCAACTATACGCTGTGGAATAGCAGACGCTTGCACTTCTATGCCAAAGCAGGCGGCACAGTCGAGAAAATGGTTAGTGGACGCCGATGCGCCACATCAAACCCTGACAGTGAAAGCTACCCCATGTCCAGTGAAAAAGTTACCATACGTCCACTCCAACTGTCAATAGACGGTGGACTCGGAGGCGAATTCATGATCGACCGGCAGTTTAGTATCTATGCAGAACCAACGGTCAATTATCATTTCGACAACGGGTCAAAGATACCTACCTATTATCAGGAACATCCTTTCGGATTTGGACTCACCATGGGACTAAGGTTTAACTGGAAATAATGACAAATGTTCTGATTGATGAATACGGCGCTTCCGACCTTGGAAGTGCCGTATTGCTGATTATTGACCGAAAAGTTTCCGTATTTCAACAAAAAGCAGTACATTTGCACAGAAATATAAAAACACCACTAACTGATAATGAGAAAGATATTTGTGCGATGCCTATGGGCTTTCCTTGGAGCATCGGTTCTGACCGCTGTAGTGGCTTTCTGGGCCATTGCGAAAGGATGGATTGGTTATATGCCACCCATCGAAGAACTCCAAAACCCTATCAATCGCTATGCCACACAGATATATAGTGCCGATGGAAAAATCATGGGAACATGGAATTACAACCGTGAAAACCGTATCCTCGTAGATTATTCACAACTCGCACCAGCACTGGTCCAAGCACTGGTGGCTACCGAAGATGTGCGATTCTATGAACATTCTGGAATCGATTTCTTCGCACTCGGACGCGCCATAGTCAAGCGCGGACTACTTGGACACAAGAGTGCCGGAGGTGGTTCGACTATTACACAGCAACTCGCCAAACAGCTCTATTCATCTACCGCACATAGTGTAATCGAACGTCTGCTCCAGAAACCCATCGAATGGGTTATCGCCGTACAGTTGGAACGCAACTATACCAAAGACGAGATTATTTCCATGTATCTCAACTATTTCGACTTCCTACACAATGCCGTGGGCATCAAAACCGCGGCAAGTACATATTTTGGTAAAGAACCAAAAGACCTTACTGTCAACGAGGCGGCAGTACTCATCGGACTTTGCAAAAACCCATCCTATTTCAATCCTGTGCGCCATCCCGACCGTTGTACCGAACGCCGAAACGTAGTACTTTCACAGATGGAGAAAGCAGGATACCTCTCAGAAGAAGAGTGTGCACGATATACTGCAGAACCGCTCAAACTCAATTTCCATGTCAACGACCATAAAGATGGCGTCGCCGTATATTTCCGCGATTACCTACGCCGCTACATGATGGCCAAAAGACCAGAGCGCTCCGACTATCCATCATGGAACATGGTACGCTTCCATCAGGATTCTATCAACTGGGAGAACGATCCACTCTACGGATGGTGCAATAAGAATAGAAAGAAAAACGGTGAAACGTACAATCTCTATTCTGACGGACTACGTGTCTATACCACTATCGATTCGCGTATGCAGGAATATGCCGAACAGGCCGTATATAAACATGTTGTAAAATATCTGCAACCCGCATTCAACCGCGAGATAAAGGGAAAGAAGAGTGCACCGTATTCTGGTAACCTTACCATGGAGCAAGTCAACAAAATCCTGATGCGCTCCGTACGCCAATGCGAACGATATCGCGTGCTAAAAGAGTCGGGAGCTACTGAGGAACAGATACGAAAGTCGTTCAATACCAAAACAGAAATGTCGGTATTCACCTATCATGGAGAAGTTGATACTATCATGACACCGCTTGACTCCATACGCTATTATAAGTCGTTCCTGCGTTGCGGATTCATGAGCATGTGCCCCCAAAACGGAGCCGTAAAAGCCTATGTAGGTGGACTCAATTTCACACATTTCGCATACGATATGTGTATGGAAGGACGACGACAGGTGGGCTCTACCATCAAACCATTCCTCTATTCACTCGCTATGGAAAATGGATTCTCGCCATGCGACCTCGCACCGAATGTCCAACAAACCTATATGGTGGCAGGAAAACCGTGGACTCCACGCAATAGCAGCCATTCCCGTTATGGCGAAATGGTCACGCTTAAATGGGGATTGCAGCAGTCGAACAACTGGATTTCGGCTTATCTCATGAGTAAACTCAATCCGCAGGCATTCGTAACCCTGTTGCGAGAATATGGCATCAATAATCCGGAAATACACCCATCCATGTCGCTCTGCCTCGGTCCATGCGATATTACAGTGGCAGAAATGGTTAGCGCATATACTGCATTCGTCAATCACGGCATCCGCACCGCACCACTTCTCGTAACACGCATTGAAGATAATGAAGGCAATGTCGTGGCACAGTTCCGACCACGCATGAACGAGGTCATCAGCGAAGAAAGCGCCCACAAAATGCTCTATATGCTTAAAGCAGTTATTGATGGAGGTACCGGTGGACGATTACGCTATATGTATAATATCACGGGAGAAGTCGGAGGAAAGACCGGAACCACCAACAATAATAGCGACGCATGGTTTATGGGCATTACTCCCAACCTCGTTAGCGGCTGTTGGGTAGGAGGCGATGATCGCGACATTCACTTTTCCATGACCAGTATCGGCCAGGGTGCATCAGGTGCACTCCCCATTTGGGCTTATTTCATGAAAAGTGTTTATGCAGACAAGCGCTTAGGCTATTCACCCGAAGCCGTGTTCGATCTGCCACCAGGTTACAATCCATGCAAAATGGATGAAAGTGGTTTGGATGCAACTTTCAATGCCGGTGGAAACATAGAAGATATATTCGAGTAGTCTCGTTGTGATATAAAGAAAAACTGCCCCCAAGAGCGAAATTGTTCTTGGGGGTGCTTTTTATCCCAACTCCCCATCGCAACCATAATAGTCCTTTATTGACTCAAATAGTGACCTTGCAAAAATCAATTTCCCCCGTTCTTTGCACATTTCCGCAAAGCTTCCCTCTAAAAACGGAATTCAGGAATAGCGGCATTGGTGCGTTTCGGGTGCTTTTTCTGCCATCGGAAATGAAGAAAAAGATTTGTGCGCGTCCACACGTCCTTTATATATAATAAATAAGGAGTTTCCGTTTTTTGGCTTGACAGAAATCAATCTCTGCAAAAAAGTTTCATGCAATCTGCATTTTTTTCTCGAAAAAGTTTGGTAGTTCAGAAAAAAGCCGTACCTTTGCATCCGCTTTCAGGAATACAACACCTGACAAGCACTGAAGGAAGAGTTCTTTGAAAGATTTACATAAAACAGAGAAGTAGTAGTACAAGAAGCGAGACTTACTTTTTATGAGTACAGTCTTGGGTGAATTTACGAACCGTCGATTTTTAGGA
>NZ_NPJE01000057.1:0-3260 GCF_002251205.1 Prevotella sp. P3-92
GCCTCCTACTCTCCCGCATTGCATTGCAGTACCATCGGCGCAAGTGGGCTTAACTTCTCTGTTCGGAATGGGAAGAGGTGGAACCCCACCGCAATAGCCACCTGATAATTCTCTCAGCCGTATCACATACAGCCGGTATAGGTTGACAATCGCACACAAGCAAACTGTATCACAGATACAGAGTCAACATCTGAAAGTATCGCCTCAGACAAAAGTTTTCGGGCAATTAGTAGTGCTCGGCTTTGACATCGCTGTCTTTACACCTGCACCCTATCAACGTCGTAGTCTTCGACGACCCTCAATGGAGTCCTCATCTTGAGGCCGGCTTCGCACTTAGATGCTTTCAGCGCTTATCCGAACCCGACGCGGATACCCGGCGGTGCACCTGGCGGCACAACCGGTAAACCGGAGGTCGGTCAACCACGGTCCTCTCGTACTAGTGGCCGGTCCCCTCAAGACTCCTGCGCCCACGATAGATAGAGACCGAACTGTCTCACGACGTTCTGAACCCAGCTCGCGTGCCACTTTAATGGGCGAACAGCCCAACCCTTGGGACCTTCTCCAGCCCCAGGATGTGACGAGCCGACATCGAGGTGCCAAACCACCCCGTCGATATGAGCTCTTGGGGGGGATCAGCCTGTTATCCCCGGAGTACCTTTTATCCTTTGAGCGACGGACCTTCCATACGGATCCGCCGGATCACTATGCCCCAGTTTCCTGCCTGCTCGGCATGTCTGCCTCCCAGTCAAGCGCCCTTATGCCATTGCACTCTATAAGGCCGGTTACCAATCGGCCCGAGGGCACCTTTGGAAGCCTCCGTTACGCTTTTGGAGGCGACCACCCCAGTCAAACTACCCACCAAGCAGTGTCCGCGCTAAGCGCGTTAGACCTCAGGCAGCAGAAGGGCCGTATTTCAAGGATGGCTCCACACACGCTGGCGCGCATGATTCAATGCCTCCGGCCTATCCTACACATCCGATGACCAAGGTCAATGCTAAGCTGTAGTAAAGGTTCACGGGGTCTTTTCGTCCCATCGCGGGTAATCGGCATCTTCACCGATACTACAATTTCACTGAGCTCACGGTTGAGACAGCGTCCGGATCATTACACCATTCGTGCAGGTCGGAACTTACCCGACAAGGAATTTCGCTACCTTAGGACCGTTATAGTTACGGCCGCCGTTTACCGGGGCTTCAATTCAATGCTTCCCTTGCGGTGACATCTCCTCTTAACCTTCCGGCACCGGGCAGGTGTCAGGCTGTATACCTCATCTTGCGAGTTTGCACAGCCCTGTGTTTTTGCTAAACAGTTGCCTGGACCTATTCTCTGCGCCTCCATTGCTGGAGGACCCCTTATCCCGAAGTTACGGGGTCAGTTTGCCTAGTTCCTTAACCGTGAATCTCTCAACGCCTTAGTATGTTCTACCCGACTACCTGTGTCGGTTTGCGGTACGGGTTCCGTATGGATTAAGTTTAGCGGATTTTCTCGGCAGTATGATTACCTGCGCTGTCGGCGCTCTCCGGAGAGAGTGCCGTACTCTCGGAGTTCAGCTCGGGAGGTGGATTTGCCTGCCTCCCTCAATGCCTACATCCTTTAACGGGGAATTCCGTTTCCCCGCGGCAGTGTCACGACTGCGTCTCCACGTCACTCCATAAGGAAGTCACGGAATATTGACCGTGTCAGCCATCGCCTTCGCCGTTCGGCTTAGACTTAGGACCCGACTTACCCCGGGATGATTAACATTGCCCGGGAAACCTTAGTCGTACGGCGGGGGTGGATCTCACACCCCTAATCGTTACTTATACCTACATTTGCTTTTCCTGAAGCTCCAGGGACAGTCGTCCTGTCACATTCAACGCCGCAGGAATGCTCCCCTACCGATACTTTTATCATTACTATCCCGCGACTTCGGTGCCTGTCTTATACCCGATTATTATCCATGCACGGTCTCTCGACTAGTGAGCTGTTACGCACTCTTTGAATGAATGGCTGCTTCCAAGCCAACATCCTAGCTGTCACGGAGACCACACTTCGTTAGACTAACTCAGACAGAACTTGGGGACCTTAGACGGCGGTCTGGATTCTTCTCCTCTCGGGGACGGACCTTAGCACCCGCCCCCTTACTGCCACACTGCGGTGTATGAGCATTCGGAGTTCGTCAGGTCGCGATAGGCGGTGAAGCCCTCTTGACCTATCGGTCGCTCTACCTCTCATACAGATCATGTGACGCGGCACCTAAATGCCTTTCGGGGAGTACGAGCTATCTCCGAGTTTGATTGGCCTTTCACTCCTACACACACCTCATCCGGAAGCTTTTCAACGCTTATCGGTGCGGACCTCCATCCCGTGTTACCGGGACTTCATCCTGGACATGTGTAGATCACTCGGTTTCGCGTCTACCTCCACAGACTATACGGCCTGTTCAGCCTCGCTTTCACTGCGGCTCGGGAAGTCGTCTTCCTTAACCTCGCCTGTGACGGTAACTCGTAGGTTCATTATGCAAAAGGCACGCCGTCACTGCTTATAGCAGCTCCGACCGCTTGTAGGCGCATGGTTTCAGGTACTCTTTCACTCCCCTTATAGGGGTACTTTTCACCTTTCCCTCACGGTACTGGTACGCTATCGGTCTCACGGGAGTATTTAGCCTTGCCGGATGGGCCCGGCGGATTCGCGCAGGATTACACGTGTCCCGCGTTACTCAGGATACCGCTAGGTCTCGCAGTAGTTTCGAATACAGGATTATCACCTTCTATGATGTAACTTTCCAGATACTTCTTCTCACATTGCAAGTACCACGGCGCGGTCCTACAACCCCTGCCATGCGTTGCCACAAAGCAGGTTTGGGCTCTTCCCCGGTCGCTCGCCACTACTGGGGGAATCATTGTTATTTTCTCTTCCTCGAGGTACTAAGATGTTTCAGTTCCCTCGGTTAGCCTCCCTGCCTACGCAGGGATAACAGGCCTTCAGCCTGATGGGTTGTCCCATTCGGAAATCCGCGGATCAAGGGATATTTGCTCCTACCCGCAGCTTATCGCAGCTTATCACGTCCTTCATCGCCTCCGTGAGCCAAGGCATCCACCATGCGCCCTGACTTACTTTCGCCTTGACTTAAGCATACTTTCCTATAACTATAGGCGGCCGTATGCATAAGTGCTCATACTTTCAGCTGTTGATTTCTGATTTATTATCTAATCTACAGTCTTGCTTGTGTCAATATGTCAAAGATCTCTTTCCTCTATTTCAAGGACAAGTGGAGAATA